>DVMP01000051.1 GCA_018714925.1 Candidatus Allocopromorpha excrementigallinarum | reverse complement strand
AAAAGCATTATACCTCCTTAAGATAATATAGTTGGAATTAAAACTATTTTCTTCGAAAGGCTTAATCAAATGAACAACAGAGATCTTCACTATCTTCTTCTGGTCAGTCAGTATCTGTGCAACAGAAGAATAGTAAGCAGAACAAATAAACTGGAGCTTCTGCCGGGACAGCCTAAAATTCTTGAGTTTCTCCTGGAGCACGACGGCTGCAGCCAGAAAGAGATAGGCGAGGGCTGCCTTTTGGACAAATCCACCGTTACCAGTCTCATTCCCAGAATGGAAGGTCTGGAGCTCATAGCAAAGCATCCTGATCCGGAAGACGGACGCGTCTTTCGCATAAGCCTCACCCCTAAGGGCCGGCGACTGGCCTCCATGGTCCGCGGAATAGTTTCCGAGACAGACAGACTGGCGTGGAAAGGAATAAAGGATGATGAAAGGGAAGCCTTTATCCTTACCATGCAGAAAATCATAGAAAATCTCAAGGAGGCCCTGTAGGCTTCTTTACAGCAAGGAGGAATAAAAACAATTGAAGAACTATATATGCAGATATTTGTGGTTTACAGCGGGAGTGGCCCTTAACTCTTTCGGCATAGCCTTTATAACAAAGGCTTCCCTCGGGACCTCTCCTATTTCCAGCGTGCCGTACGTTCTCAGCTTTGAACTGCCTCTTACCTTTGGGCAGCTTTCTTTTATAATGAATATGTTTTTTATTTTGGGACAGGCTTTAATTCTAAGGAAGGATTTTCAGCCTGTTCAGCTGCTCCAGATCGCGGTCAACATTATTTTCAGCGGCTGCATAGACCTGGGAATGGCCCTTCTCTCATGGTTCACTCCCGGAAACATCGCCATAGAGCTTGCCTCCCTTGTGGTGGGCTGTGCTGTCCTTGCCGTAGGAATAAGCGTTGAAGTGGCTCCGAGAGTGATAATGGTACCGGGAGAGGGTCTGGTGCACGCCATTTCAACCCGTTTTGGCTGGAGCTTCGGTACAGTCAAGGTTATCTTCGATGTAAGTCTTATGGCGACTGCCGCCATTTGCTCCTTTATCTTTTTCCATCGTCTTCAGGGCCTTGGCATAGGCACTATCGTCGCAGCCCTTATAGTGGGCCGCTTCGTAAACGTAGCCAACAAAAAGCTGCCTCTTCTTCCATATATCAGGCAGCTCAGCTAAACGCCGTTGATAAGAATGAAAAAATGCTTTAAAATAAGGGGTATATAAAAACGGAGGATAATGATGGAAAACCTTACTTTGGAGAAATTTGAGGAAGCGGCTTCTCTCGTAAAGAACGTTACCCTTCCCACAAAGCTTGAATACAGTGAAAGCCTCAGCAGCAGAACGGGAGGCAGAATATATCTGAAGCCTGAGAACATGCAGTACACGGGAGCCTATAAGGTTCGCGGAGCTTATTATAAAACCGCTACTCTCAGCCGGGAGCAGCGGGAAAGAGGGCTTATAACCGCTTCAGCGGGAAATCACGCCCAGGGCGTGGCCTACGCGGCGAAAAAGTTCAACTGCAGGGCCACCATAGTCATGCCTACGGTAACGCCTCTTATAAAAATTAACAGGACCAAAAGCTATGGAGCTGAAATAGTTCTTCACGGCGACGTCTACGATGATGCCTATGAGTACGCGGTAAAGCTGGCTGAAGAGCAGGGGCTTACCTTTATACATCCCTTTGACGATCTGGCTGTGGCTGCCGGTCAGGGAACCATAGCCATGGAAATAGTCCAGGAGCTTCCGACCGTTGACTATATCCTGGTTCCCGTAGGAGGCGGCGGTCTCATAACAGGGGTTTCCACTCTGGCGAAAATGCTCAATCCTAAAATCAAGGTTGTCGGAGTTGAGCCGGCAAACGCCGCCAGTATGACTGCCGCTCTTAAAAACGGCGGGCCCGTTACTCTGCCCTCCGCCGATACCATTGCAGACGGCACCGCGGTTAAAAGAATAGGATCAAAAATTTTTCCCTACTGTAAGGAAAACATATACAAAATGCTCACTGTAGAGGACAATCAGCTTATTGACGCTTTTCTCGATATGGTTGAGAATCACAAGATGATAGTGGAAAACTCCGGCCTTCTTTCAGTTGCCGCCCTCGATCAGCTGGATCTCAAAGGTAAAAAGGCTGTGGCCATACTCAGCGGAGGAAATATGGACGTAATAACCATGGCCTCTGTAGTGCAGCACGGACTTATACAGAAAAACAGAATATTTACCGTCTCCGTACTCCTTCCCGATAAAGCCGGGGAGCTTGTTAAGGTTGCCTCCTCCATCGCCGGAGCCGGCGGAAACGTTATAAAGCTGGAGCACAACCAGTTTGTAAGCATAAACAGGAACGCCTCCGTAGAGCTGAGAATAACCATGGAGGCCTACGGAACTCAGCACAAGGACTCCATCCTGAAAGCCCTGAGGGAAGACGGCTACGACCCTGAGGTAGTCGATACAAAGCTGTACTGACAGGCTGCCCGGAGACTTTAAATTTTAACTGATTCAAGGCTTTCTCCGAAATACTCTTCCTTGAGAAGCTCTTTGGCGAGAATTATAAAATCTCTCGCTATGGGCGAAAGCCTGGTTCTCTTCGGATAGGCGGCTATTATCTGCCTTTTAAATGAACCGCCTTCCATATTAAGGAATTTTATATCAGATTTAAGATTATAGTACTTGGCCACAGTGTCGGGAAGCACGGCCCAGCAATCGTTATACTGAAGAAAGCTGAGAATTTTTACTATGGTAGGCTCCGCTTTTGTGTATACAGGTTCATATCCTCCTCTTTCAAAGCAGAGCTTGCGGCATATATATTCAAGATAGTTGCTTGTTGAAGGTCCTACAAATCTGGAATTTCTAAGCATTTTCAAGTCCACCGACAGGGGATTTTCACCCAGCTTCTTCAGCATCTGATTATTTTTGCTTGTCGCCAGCAGTATTCTTTCAAAGCCTATCTCCTCATGCTCGAATTTTTCATCCTTTTCATTGACCGCGTCAGTACTGGTCAGCATATCAAAGGAGTGTACATAAAGATCTATGTTTTCATAATACTTCCCTGTAAAAAGCTGCTCTGTCTCAGCATCGAATATTTTCATATCGGCGTTGGGATATCTGTCTCTGAGTACAGCCAGTATTCTCGGGATGAAGGCGAAGGACAGGAATTCTATGGTCTTTATATACAGCTTCACATGCTCTCCCCTTGCCAGCTCCTTTTCCATGTTTTCTCTTATATCCAGTATCTTTTCCGCCGCTTCATAAACCAGATACCCTTCCTTGGTAAAGGTTACCGGTTTTGTCTTTCGATTTATTATCTTTACGCCGTACTCCTTTTCAACAGCGCTTATCTGCTGACTCAGAGCCGACTCGGAGATAAAAAGCTTCTTGGCGGCTTTTGTAAAGGACCCCTCCTGCATAAGGGCGCATATATATTCAAACTGTCTGAATGTCATGTTTTGTCACCTCTGAAAAATTATCTTACAGAATTTCTTTGTTTGTCAAGCTTATTTTCGCCATGAAGACTATAAAAAAGAGGGAGGCCTGACGGTCTCCCTGCAAGTTATAGGTTCAGTTTTTATCTCTTCCTCAGTTCCTTCTACCCTGTCATCATCTCAATAAAGGCACATATCTGACTGTTGAATACATTGACGCAGAGCAGCACCACTACCGAGAAAATGAACAGCGGTACAAGATGTCTTCCCGCCTCCGGTATCTTGGCCCCTGAAATGCCGCATGACACGAAAAGGGTCACTCCTACAGGCGGGGTGAACATGCCGATTACAAGAGCCGTAACCATTATGAGTCCGAAGCCTACCGCGTCCAGGCCGGCGTATTCAGCCATAGGAAGCAGCACCGGCGTCAGCAGTATTATGGCCGCGATTCCTTCCAGGAATGTTCCCACTATAAGGAGAAGTATATTTATAAATATCAGTATGAGGACAGGACTCGCGTGGAATTTTGTCAGGAAGCCCTGTATAAGGTCAGGGAGCCCCTCTACTGTAAGCAGATAGCTGAGTATGTAGGCGTTGGACAGTATCATGAGAACCGCCCCGCTGGTTATGGCCGAATCAACGAGACTCTTATAGAACTTCTTCAGCGTAAGAGTCTTGTAGACGAACTTCCCCACTACTATAGCGTATATAACAGCTACCGCCGCTCCCTCTGTAGGAGTTACTATACCCACTCTTATTCCTCCTATGAGGATTACTATAAGGAGAAGAGCCGGCAGAGCGCCGTTAATAATGTTCAGCCTCGTCTTTCCCTCGGGAAGCTTGTAAGGGATTATCTTTCCCTTGCCTTCTCTGGAAGCGTATATAAAGCAGTATATCATGTAAGCCAGGCACATAAGGATCCGCGGGATTATGCCTCCCATAAACATATCGCTTATGGAGCAGCTGGCGGCTATACCGTACATTATGGCAAGTATGCTTGGCGGTATCAGGCAGCCTATGGTTCCCGAACACGCCTGAAGAGCCGTGGCGAAGCCCCTGCTGTAGCCTGTGTTCATCATTCCCGGTATGGTTATGGAGCCTATAGCCGCTGTGTCGGCATTGGCAGAGCCTGAAACGCCGCCGAAAAGAGTGGATGAAATTACCGTAGCCATTCCAAGCCCGCCTCTTATTCTGTGTACGAACATGTTGGCGAAGTCTATGAGCTTTCCCGACATGTTCGTGGTGCTCATGAGATCTCCCGCCAAAATAAACAGAGGAACAGCGAGAATCGCAAATGAGTCAAGGCCGGTAAACATCTTTTGAATAGGCGTTATCAGCGCTGTCATATCAAAGAGAAGGAACGCCCCTATAGGTACTATTCCAAGTGAGAATCCAATGGGGAATCCCAGTATTATCAGTATGAAAAATATTCCGATTACAGCTAATGCCATCATGCTTTAACTCCCTCCTTTCCTGCCAGCTTTTTAATATCATCTATGACAAAATATATCTCCTGTATGGCCATTATGCCGGTACAGAGGCCTATGGCTCCGTAAGGTATGGACATGCTTATTCTCAGAGTCGGCGAAAGCTGAGGGATATCCTGCACGATCAGCATCCATCCGCCTACGGCCAGACAAACAAGATATCCGCATATTACCAGTCTCACTATAATATCGTGAATCAGCCTTCCTCTCGGCGGCAGCTTGTCGGGAAGAATATCCACATTGAGATGCTTGTGCTCCGCCATAGCCGCCACAGCTCCCGTCATAACAGACCAGATAAACATATACCTTACCAGCTCCTCCGCCCATGTTATGGGAGCGTTGAACACATATCTCGA
>DVMP01000050.1 GCA_018714925.1 Candidatus Allocopromorpha excrementigallinarum | reverse complement strand
TCCATATATTTCCTATATAATTTGATAAATACCATAATTTTACATTTAGAGGCTTTATTTTTCCTCATAAGGAACAGAAGGGAGGTTTTTGTATGATCAATGATGAAATATTAAAGGGCGAACTTGATTTTTACAGATATTTAAGATCAGAATATGAAAAAATGATATCTGAAAAATGGGACAGCGTGGTTGTCAAGAGGCAGCATGGCAAAAACAGGCTGTTTCTTCGATCGGGGAAGGAGCTTGTCTATATATCTGATAAAAAGTCACGGCTTCTGGAGGAATTTATAAGAGGCAGAAGGGCGCAGTCCGCTGTATGCCTTATAGACAACAATATTCTCCTTTTGGAGCTGATGAGGGAGCGATACATTTCCTTTACGGATGCTGCCTTCAAAAGGGCTATAAACGAGCCGTCCCGGCAGGAAATTGGAAAAATAAGCTCGGCTATGGGACATGATTTTAATGGAGCTTATGGGTGCGGAGGACGTAAAGATGCCGGGGAGAGCGGTGATTTGGAAGTCTGTACGGATACGGCTCGTGAAGGAAAAGGAACGGCTGACTCCCTTGAGAAAGACGGATTTCGCCCTGAGGAACGGGTGTATGTTACTCCCGGCCGCGTAAGGGTGCGGTCCAAGTCTGAGCTTATTATCGCGGCTTTTCTTGAATCAAAGGGTATTCACTACAGGTATGAGGCGGAGCTGTGGCTTGATGGAAGCCCTGTATACCCTGACTTTACAGTCAGACGATCCTCTGATGGCTCGGAGGTTATCTGGGAGCATTTTGGAATGATGTCCCATGAGGATTACAGGACCAGGAATATCCATAAGCTTGTTAAATACATGGAGTGCGGCTACCGCCTGGGGGAAAATCTCATTGCCACATATGATGACGGCAGCTTTAATATAGCCTGTCTTGAAAGAATCTCTTCGACCATGCTCTAGCCGCCGGCGGACCGAAATTTAATCGCCTTGTAAATTTAAACGAACCGGAATTTAAGCGGACCGAAATTAAAATGTATGGGTGCCGTAGGCAAAGTGATTGGTGTGGACCATGGCCTTGAGGAATTCCTCTGTGTATCCGGTGTTTTTAAGCATCCAGGCGGTACAGACCAGCTTGCGGCCCAGGCTTGCGGCTGTTTCCTTGCCCTTTATTTTATCATCGGTTTTGCCGTAGGTTGCCGTCCAGCCGGTATCGGTAAAACCGTGAGCGCTGAAAAAGCTCTGCAGGGTCTGAAGAGCCCCCGTAATTCCCACGCTTCCCGCCGTAACCACAGCGGCGGCGGCCTTGCCTGTACCCGCCGGAGTATAGGCAAGGGACCTGTCGATTATGGCCTTGCACTGGGCCGTCACATCGAAGAAGAAGACAGGTGTCCCCAGGATTATACCGTCAGCCAGGCTTATCTGACGGTAAATTTCACTGATGTAATCATCTCCGCAGACGCATCTGCCGGTTTTGGCACATGCCCAGCATCCTCTGCACAGCTTGAAATTTTCCGCTTTGGCCTCTGATACTCTAATGAGCTTTGTCTCCACAAGGGGTTCGGCTTCCCCGTGGAGGTCTGTCTTATGATGAAAGGCCTCTTCCTGAAGGTCGCTTCCATTAAGGGAGGCTTTTTCGGAAGCTCTGTCTTTTTCCAGATCCGCGATGATTTTCTCTGCCGAAAGGCAGCCCTCAAGGACTGCCTCTATAAGTTTTTCGGTATTTCTTTCTTTTCTGGGGCTTGCCGATATTGCCAATATCTTTATCATGCTTCTCTCCTTTGCTTCGTGACGTTATCCGCGCACGGCGCTTTGCACTGCTCTGTCTGCGGGCAGGAGCGGCGGCTTGCAGTACGGTTATTCTGTGGTGCTGAGAACCTCCTCGTTCTTTTCAACCTGGCTGACCTTCATGCGTGAAGCGTCTTCGGGATCCACTTCCTCGTTGAGAGCCAGTATTGTAGGACCCAGGTATACGGTGTTGAGAATTTTTCCGTCAAGGGAAATCTTGCTGTATTCCGTAAAGTTCTGTCCCTTTATATAGTATTTTTCTCCTATCTGGACAACCTCGTCTATTTTTATATCCCTTACGCCCATTTTCAGATCAGTGGCCTTGAAGGGATTGGTTCCTCCGTAGATGTAACGCTCTCCGTAGAGCATGTCGTAGGCCAGAAGCCTGAGGCCCGCCATGTATCCGCTGTCTCCCGCATGGTTCTGGTGATACTTTGTCATCAGTCCCGCGGATATGTCGAGTCTGTCCATAACCTCCGCGGTAAGCTGGTATGTGGCCAGATCCCTGTCCTTCTTTTCCATGCCGAAATTATCCCATATAATGTACTGTGTCTGATAGAGGGAGCCTGTCTTCATGTCCTCTTCCGTCATATCCAGGGCAGGAAGATGATCTCCGTACATAACGAGAATAATATCCTCGTCATAGCTTTCAAGGGCATCCGTAAGCTCCTTAATGAAAAGATCCATCTCATAAACCTGGTTGGCGTAATATTCATAGGCCCATTTCTGTTCCTCGCTGGCGGCCTCGGTAACGGTTATGGCAGGATTTTCCAGGACCTGCTCTTGAGGATATTTGCCGTGACCCTGAACGGATATGGTGTAAATATAGTCGGGTCCCTCGCTGCTGCCGAGAGCGTCGAGGATCTGCTCTGTAAGAACTCCGTCCTTGGCCCAGTTTCTCGGGGTTTTCATTACGTTGTTCATATATTCCAGAGAGGTGAAGGTGTCGAAGCCCATGTTGGAGAAAACCTTGTTTCTTCCGTAAAAGGCTCCTCTGTGGTTGTGTATGGCATGGGATGTATATCCCAGAGGCCTGAGATCGTAAGGCGTACTCTCGCAGGTAACCTCTCTCAGTATACTTTTGTACGGATATTCTCCCGGTCCGAAGAACTTGACGCTGATTCCCGTCATAACCTCGAATTCAACGTTGGCTGTCCCCGCTCCCACAGCGGGAACTGTAAGATATCCCGATGAATAATCCTCCATGAGCCTTCTGTAGTTGGGAATAGGATCCTCCGAAAACTTTACGCCTTCCACAAGAGTGGGATCTATAAAGGATTCCAGCTGGAGGAAAAGGATGTTAGGCTTGCTTTCAACGTCCGTATCGTCATCCTCTCCCGGAGTGTAGATACCGTCCTCTCCCAGCTCTCCGTCGTCAAAGACGCTTTTGACCGCTTCCTCGGAATAGTCCGCGGGCCTGTCGATGCCTGTGCTTACCCATGTTACAAGGAAGCAGTACGGCACTCCGTTATCTCTGTAGGCGTATGCCAGATTGCCGAAAAAGGTGTCCAGCACTCCCGCCTTTATGCTTATCTGCACGGTTCCGAAGGCCGCCACTATTATTACGACTATTACCGCGGCCGCTTTTCTGTAATCTATCTTTTCCTTAAGCTTCGGCGTCTTTCTGTAGAGTATGATAAAGCCCAGCACCAGGGCCACAATGCCCGCGACGCCCAGTATTATTGTCCCTATTGAAAAGTAGTTGGTTACTATGGAAAGACCGTCCTCAAGGCTGCTCAGATCCTTTACTGTAAAGGGGGTCATTCTGTTTGCAAGTATGACTCCGTTTATAATTCCAAGAGCCAGCCACGGCAGACAGAACAGACATATGAAAAATATTCTCTTTCTGAAAAGCAGGGAAAGAGATATTACCGCCAGTATTATGAGCACATTGCACAGAAATACAAGAGGCGAGGTGAAAAGAAAGCCCAGACTTTCAAAGAGAGAATGTCTGGCCAGTGTTTCTATAAGAAGGTTCATCGCGATGGCGATGACTACAAGCAGCATTATATAGTTTTTCAAATATTTTATATAAAAGGCTTTGAGCTTTTCCATGTGACGTCTCCTGAAACAACCTGTTTTATTTGTTTTTCGCCAATTCCACCGCCCTGTCGGATATTCTGGAAAACTCCTCTATTGAAAGAGTCTCCGCCCGTCTCCGGGAATCTATTCCCGCTTCATCGAGAACCGCTCCGATTTCGCCCTTTGAAAGATCAAGATATCCCGTAAGAGAATTGAGAAGAGTCTTTCTCCTCTGGCCGAAGGCTGCTCTCACACAGGAAAAAAATGCCTTCTTATCCGCCGGCTCCGCCGAGGGCTTTTCCCTTACGGTAAGCTTCAGCACGGCAGAGTCCACCTTTGGCCGTGGAATAAACACTTCTCTTGATACCTTCATTATCTCCTCCACAGAGCAGTAGTACTGAACCGCTACGGAAATAGCTCCGTATGCTCTGCTTCCCGGACCTGATCTTATTCTGTCGGCGACCTCCTTCTGCATCATCACGGTGATGCTTTCCGCCGGGACGTCTTCCTCCAGAAGCTTCATTATTATGGGGGTGGTTATGTAATAGGGAAGGTTCCCTATTATTTTTACGGGACCCTTAAAGCCCCGGGCCGCTTCTTCTTCTATTATCCCCTTTATGTCCGTCTTGAGTATATCGCTGTTTACAATACGGATATTGTCGTATCCCGCCAGAGTTTCCTTTAAAACAGGAATCAGCTTCCCGTCTATTTCAACAGCAACGACCCTTCCCGCCGAGGCGGCGGCCCTGGCCGTAAGGACTCCTATTCCCGGACCGATCTCAATGACCAGATCCTCCTCTGTAATTCCGGCTCCCACGACTATTCCGTCTATGACGCTTCCGTCTGTTATAAAGTTCTGTCCCAGGCTTCTCGAAAGCCTGAAATCATATCTGTTGCTTATGTCTTTTATGACAGAAGGCTCATAAAGTTTCATTTTATCTCCTCAAGGGCTTTAAAAAAGCTTTCCTTGTTTATGCCGAAGCTGTTCAGCTTGCCAAGGAATGCCTTTCCGTTGCTGTATCCTATTCCCAGCAGCTTCCCCAGATCCTTTCTGGCCTTCGAGGAATCTGCCTGTCCCACAAGACCTGCTTTTATAAGATCATCCATGGTGAAAGGAGGCGGGCTTCCCTGAGCCCTGACTGTGGATCTGGCCTTTCTGAGAGCCTCTCTTATGGCTTCGGGAGCGGCGTTTTCTATTCCTATGTCGCCGCCTTTTTCAGCGTCATCTCTGGAGAGAAAGGCCTCCCCCGCCCGGGGAAATCTCTCCTTTATCCGCTTTCTTATACGCTCTCCCGCGCTGTCAGGGTCGGTGAATATTATTATTCCCTTTGTCCCTGCGGCTTTTTCTATAAGCCTCCAGGTTTCCTCCGTTATACCATACCCATGTGTTTCTATTGTGATGGCATCGACACTTTTTTTTACGGCGGCCGTATCGTCGCGTCCCTCCACCACTATTATTTCTTCTATTACCATTTTTCTATTCTCCGGAATTGCTGCCGGAGCTGTTTCCTCTGTTTTCCGTTATTTCCTCCGGGAACATGTAAAGGGTCTCTCCCGGCATTATGAGTCTAAGCTGGTTTCTCGCCTCCTCCTCGATGTTCTCAGGGGCGTTTATTTCCTCCAGCTGCTCCTCCAGCTCCTGTTTTTCCGCTTTCAGCTCCTCCTGCTGGGCAAGTGTGTCGTGCTGCTCCTTTTTCAGGGATATGACGTTGAAAATGGAAAATCCCACTGTTCCCGCTATGAGCACCACAATAATGCCTACCATCAGGCGCCGTCTGTTCCGGCTCCTTCTGATAGCCATTTTCCCTCTTGTTCTCTGCCTGGCGGCGTTTTCCCTTTTCGCCTCTTCGCGGCGTCTTTCCGCCCGGCGCTTTTCCTGTCTTTTTCGCCTCGCCTCTTCCATGTCGATGACTTGGCTGTTGTTTTTAAATTCTCTGCTTCGCCTGCGTTTACCCATGTACCGATTATAACACAGCACATTTTTTTCCACAACAGAAGACCTGTGAAAAAGCCGGCGGCCGAGTGAAGGGTTATTCTCCCGAAATCGCAGTAGTAGAGGAACATGGAAACAGCCGCCCCGGCGGCTGTCCAGAAAAGGATTTCCACTATTCCTCCGAAAAATCTTCCCGCGGCTCTTTTCTTTATGAGGCTTTTCGCCTGCCAAAGGGACTCCACCAGCACGCCGCATCCCATCATAACCGCTGTTGCCCGCGCCTGGTCCGCAATAAGCTCCGTTACCTGCAGCATTATTTCATAAGCCTGGACAGGAGACTCTTTCCGTCTTTGTCCTTAACCTTCACGTAGATTAGGGAGCTGACCAGCCCCGATACGACTGCCTTTCCCTGGGCCAGATCAAGAAGCTGCAGGTGAAGCCTGCTCCCTTTTATTACAATCGAGCCTGTTTTCAGACGGGCTCTCACCTCCTCTTCATCGAAGCTGTCTATGTCGGTTATATCCGTTACCGTGATTTTTTCACGGTTTTCTATAAATACAGTGTGGTTTTCCATGAACAGCACCTCCCTGTAATTACATTATATTTTCGGATAATTTTTATAGAACGGATTTAACCTGATGGAGGAAGGTGTTTTATAATACCATTGAAAATCGTCTGGTTTTCTGCTTTATAGAATAAATACTGCCGCGAGGAGACGATTGAACCGGAACAGGCGTCATGATATAATTAATCTGCTTCAGAGCAAAGGAACATCGGACATGCGTGTTCATTGCGGCATACGCCACGCTGTTGGTGGAATTTCACTCGCCCGAGGAGAGCGTATTCTGCCGGTTTTCGATGGTCAGGGAGAGCCTGTCAGGGAATAGGCGAAATCTGCAGCATTAGATTAAGATGGAAGTGAGGCGAACGCATGAGTTTCAGAAAAACTGTTTTTGTCATCTCTGTTCTGTTGGCCACGGCATGTATATCGGGGTGCGGAGCGGAAGAGAAAATGTCCGACGCGGAGTTGTGGCAGACCGCGGTGGAAGACGCTGTCATCAGTGATGACGATGAAGTGATGGAGCTGGTCACGTTAACAGCAGATGATGACCGTGTGATATGGGATGATGAGGGAAAACGGGTGCTGCTGCTTACGTGGCATGATTACGATGATGAATGCGTTCCGGGAAACGATATAGATACTGAAGCCTTCGGCGATATATGGGCGACTTCTTTTGGTGAGATGAAAGAATGGTACGAAGAAAACGGCGATGGTGTAGAGGATTGGGATCTCAGGTTCGCTCAGCTGTTGGGGGTTCATAAGGACGAAGGATACACACGGTTCACGGCATTCTGGATATCGCCGGAAGACGTGATACGTCCCGCTTATGTGACTGATGTGACGGCTCAGATGAAAAACGATTACGGAAGGGTTGGAGACGGACAGTATAAGGAGTGGTTTGACGACAATATCATATGGTCGTATTTCGAAAGCGATTATCCGTGGACCAGGCTAGGCTATACTTACGATTGGAGCGGCGGTGAATCGGAGTATGGTCTTACGGAATTTCTCGTATCCGACGGAAGTAAGGCGGAAATAGCCTTCACATGTACAACTGAGGAGCTTGTAAATCAATTAGAGGGACGGACTGGATCCGAAGCCTCTGATGGAACGGCCGGCCGGTCGGAATGATGATGCAGGTGGATATGGAAAGGTGAAGATATGAAAAGGATAGTGATACTGTTTTTGGCGTTAGCGGCGGTATTGTCGTTGACGGGCTGCGGCAATGAGGTGGAAGATAAGAAGAATGCGGATACGGAGACCTCTCCGCTGTATGGGAAAAAGGTGGCCTATGTCATGCAGATGACGCCGTCGGAGATATTCCAAATGTGGTCGGCCTCCGCGGAAGAGACGGCCAATAGATTGGGGATGGAGTACGAGGCCTTTTTTTGCAACGGTTCTGATGATCAGTGGATGGAGACAGTGGAGCAGTGTGCCGAGGAGGGCTATGATGGGCTGCTTTTGAGCCATGGTGGTGAGGAATATTCGTATGGATTCCTTACGGGACTCATGGAACAGTATCCGAATTTGAAGATAGCTACCTTCGACACTTTTTTCGAGGATGACGAGGGAAACAGTGTAAAGATAGACGGTGTGACTCAGTTTTTCCAGCAGGATTCCCGGATGGCGGAAGATTTGTTGAATTACATCTGCAATGATCTTTATGGGGAGAAAGTGGAAGCCGGAGAGCCTGTGAATATTTTGAAGGTATGGGTGGGACCAGATTATCTGGCGGCATTTGACAGGCGTGAAGCCGGTTATGCCCGATACGAGGAAGAAGGGGTTATCAATACGGTAGAAACTATAGGACCTTCTGATTTCGGGGATGCCGATAGCTCCATGGAGAAAGTGATGGCTGCGACTTTGGAAAAATATCAGGATGATGAGATCGACGCCATCTGGTGCTGCTACGACTTGTATGCACAAGGAGTATACGAGGCTCTGACGGAAGCGGGCCGCGACATTCCTATGGTCAGTGTAGATATCAGCGACCGTGATATGGAAATGATGACAGCGGAAAATTCATCATGGAAGGCGTGTGCTACTACAAATTGGCGTAATAACGGAGAATTCGGCATGCGAGTGTTGGCTCTGGAAATGACAGGAGATTATGAGGATATCATTGACCCGTCTACAGGGGAAGCGAGCGATTGGCTGGAGATACCTGCAAGCATCATCACTCAGGAGATGATATGGGGAAAAGACATCAATATCGACAATCTGGAAGACGTGGCAGGAGATGAGTACAGTGACCGGTCATGGATGCCGTCAGCCGATTGGATGACAGAGTTTTTGGGAGATTAAATGATGGATATAAAAAAAATAAAATTGCTGGCGTTATCCATGCTGCTGGCGCTTTCCGTTTGCATTTTCAGCGGATGCGGAGGGGAAAAAGGGCAGCAGGACATCGTCGTATTATATACAAATGATGTACATTGTGCCGTCGATGAAAATATAGGCTATGCCGGGCTGGCTGCTTATGAAAAGCAGATGGAAGAGGAGACTCCGTATGTGACGCTGGTGGACTGTGGGGATGCGCTGCAGGGAGACGCCATAGGCAGTATTTCCCAGGGAGAATATCTAGTGGATATCATGAATGAAGCGGGTTATGATTTAGCTGTGCTTGGAAATCATGAATTCGATTACGGAATGGAACGGCTGGCGGAATTGATGGAGATGTCGGACGCTCAGTATCTAGGCTGCAACATACAATACACTGGAAACGGCGAGGGTGCTCTTACGGAGCTGAAGCCTTATGAAATAGTCTCATATGGAGATACGAAGGTGGCTTTTGTGGGCGTATCAACGCCTGAAAGCATAGTGAAGTCGACACCGGCCTATTTCACAGATGAAAACGGGGAAATAGTATATAGTTTCTGCGGAGAAAGCGGAGAGGCTCTGTATTCCAATGTGCAGGAAACGGTTGATCAGTGCAGGGAGGAAGGGGCCGACTATGTGGTGGCTCTTACTCATCTGGGTGATGACGAGGCTTCCGAGCCATTCCGCTCCACGGATATGATATCCGGGACCAGCGGCATAGATGCTGTGCTGGACGGACATTCTCACAGTGTCATAGACTGCGACATGGTAAAAAACAAAGAAGGAAAGGAAATACCTTTGTCTTCCACGGGCACAGGACTTGAAAATATCGGACAGCTTACCATAACACCAGATGGAGATGTTACCACACAGCTGGTCTCAGATTATGAGGATAAAGACGCCGATATGGAGGCTTTCATAGCGGATATACAGAGTGAATATGAGCATGAGCTTGAACAGGTTGTAGCCGACAGTGATGTGGAGCTTACGACAGAATCGGAAGACGGCGTGCGCCTCATAAGGAACAGGGAAACGAATCTGGGCGATTTCTGCGCTGACGCGTACCGCCAGATAGCGGGGACAGACATCGCTTTTGTCAACGGTGGAGGCATCAGAGCGAATTTGCCGGCAGGCGATATAACATACGGAGATATATTGGCGGTGCATCCGTACGGTAATCACCTCTGCGTAGTGGAAGCTACGGGACAGGAGATACTGGATGCGCTGGAGATGGGCAGTCGTTCGACTATGGCGGAAACGGGAGCCGGTGAAGATGCAGTAGGGGAGAGCGGAGGTTTTCTTCAGGTGTCGGGTCTCAGATATACTATAGATACATCGGTGGATTCTACAGTGAAGGTCGATAAGGACGGGATGTTTGTGTCGTGTGGACAGCAGCGCAGAGTCAAGAACGTGGAAGTGCTGCAGGATGACGGCAGCTATGAGCCTATAGATGCGAATGAGACTTATACACTGGCCTCCCACGACTATATGCTCCGGCAGGGCGGCGATGGGTTCACTATGTTTACTGACAACGAGACGGTGATAGAAGAAGGAATGGTGGATTATCAGATACTCATCACCTATATCAGCGATCATCTTGGCGGAATTATAGGAGAACGATATTCTGCACCGGACGGAAGGATAACAGTGGAATAAAAACCTGCTAAGATTTGTATCCGAGAAAAAGATATAAAATACGACCTTGTGAGTTAAAGGACAAAAGATTTGGCAAACATCTATCGTCTTTTTTCCGGCTGTGGTTCAGCTGCGGCCGGGATTTCTACCTGAAATCATTTATATTGG
>DVMP01000049.1 GCA_018714925.1 Candidatus Allocopromorpha excrementigallinarum | reverse complement strand
TATGAGGTCTTCCTTCTCTCTTTTGCCGTTTACCTTTACGTCTTTTCTTATAAGCTTATATATAGTACCCAGAGTTGCTCTTCTGAGGTATTTCCTAAGAAACCTGTCAAGCCTCTGACCGGCTTCATTGCTTGTGATAGTCAGCTTTACCATAGATATGATTATACAACAGTTTACTCATCCATTACAATTCATGTGAAGAAATTTTCATTAAAAAAGGAGCTTTTGGATTTGTGAAAGATACGGAAATGTGTTAAAGTATGTATGTATAAAAGAAGGAGTACGGAGATGAATAAAATTAAGGATTTCTTTTACGATAAGAATGATATAATAGTCGTTCTCGTAATACTGGCTGTGGCCGGATTTATAATATACACCAGAATAGGGGCCATAATGGAGTATCCTGAGGTTCTCGCCCAGCAGGCCGCCGCTACGGAAAACCAGGAAAGCGAGGAGGCACAGGCCGCTCAGTCTGGCTCAGACTCTTCATCGGCCGCTCAGACTGTAACCATAACGGATTCGGACACCTCCTCATCAGTGGCTGAAAAGCTTTATGAGGCCGGTCTCGTTTCCTCGGCTTCGGATTTTGAAGCCTACATATCAGACCAGGGAGCTTCCGACTCTATACAGTCGGGAACCTTCCAGATTCCGTCAGGATCTTCAGATGAGGAGATTTTAAATATTATAGCTGAATAATTGTTTTAAAGGAGGCAGTTTATGGCTTTAGTTACAACTGAGAGGATGTTTAAGCAGGCCCTTGAAAGCGATTACGCTGTAGGGGCTTTCAATGTTAACAACATGGAGATAATCCAGGGCATCGTTGAAGCCGCCATGGAGGAAAAGGCCCCGCTGATACTTCAGGTCTCCGCCGGCGCGAGAAAGTACGCCAAGCCGGCTTACCTTATTAAGCTCGTTGAAGCCGCCATAGAAGATACCGGTCTCGATATCGCTCTTCATCTTGATCACGGCGAGGATTTTGACATATGTAAAAAATGCGTTGACGACGGATTCACTTCCGTTATGATAGACGGCTCCAAGCATCCCTTTGAGGAAAATATAAGGCTCACAAAGGAGGTTGTGGATTACGCTCACAGCAAAGGTGTTTCCGTTGAGGCCGAGCTGGGAAAGCTGGCGGGCATAGAAGACAACATCAACGTAGACGCCAGAAACGCCACCTTTACGGATCCTGAAGAGGCTGCCGAATTTGTGGAAAAAACAGGCGTTGATTCTCTCGCCGTAGCCATAGGCACAAGTCACGGCGCCTATAAGTTCAAAGGAGAGCCTTATCTTGATTTTGACCGCCTTAAGGCCATTCATCAGCTTATTCCCGACACGCCTCTCGTGCTTCACGGCGCATCCACGGTTCTTCCTGAGTTTGTCGCCAAATGCAACGAATACGGCGGAGACATTCCGGGAGCCCAGGGAGTTCCCGAGGATATGATAAAAACAGCTGCCCGCTACGGTGTGTGCAAGGTGAATATCGACACTGACCTGAGACTTGCCATGACAGCAGAAATAAGAAAATATCTCTGCGAGCATCCGGCGGACTTTGATCCGAGAAAATACCTGGGTCCCGCAAGAGACGCCATCAGAGGCATGGTGCAGCACAAAATCAAAAATGTGCTTAACGCCTCGGGAAAGGCTTAATTACGCGACTTTTACTCCGGCCTTACGGCCGGGGTTTTTTGTACTCAAAAAGGGCTTCGGTCTTTTTTTCCCTGAAGCCCTTTCTTTATCTCTTTATCGGTTTAAATACTATTTGCTTATGCTTTCTATCATGTCGTGCTTCATTTTCCACAGATCATATGAAAGGTCCACATAATATGTCTGAGGATTCTCGAACCTTTTGGTTTCATCCCACAGAGTATCCATCTGAGAGGCGCAGTATGCCTTTATTTCCTCTATGGAAGGTCTCTCGTATACGCACTTTCCGTCGCGGAATATTTGCTTTCGCAAATTCTTCGCGTAGAAATTGCTCAGCCTTTTTCTCTTCCATACAGCGTCAGGATCGAATATCTCGTATCCATCCTCTTCAGGTATGGTTTCTCCGTCTAAAACTATTACGTCGGCAAGGGCTCTGTGAGAGTCTCTGTCAAAGAGCCTGTACACTGACTTAAAGCCCGGATTCGTTATTTTCTCCGTATTTTCGCTTATTTTAATCTTGGGAATCATCCTGCCGTCCTTTTCCAGGGCCGACAGCTTATATACTCCTCCGAAAACCGGCTCTGATCCCGCGGTTATAAGTCTTTCCCCCACTCCAAAGGAATCTATGCAGGCCCCCTCGGAGATAACGTCTCTTATTAAATACTCGTCAAGAGAGTTCGAAACCACTATGGTACACTCCTGAAGCCCTGCGTCGTCAAGCATTTTTCTGGCCTGCTTCGTAAGATAGGTTATATCTCCGCTGTCTATTCTTATGCCCATTTTCTCAGGCTTCATTTCCTTAAACACCCTTATGGCCGCAGGTACTCCCGACTTGAGAACATTATAGGTGTCTACTAAAAGGACGCAGTTGGTGGGATATATCTCAGCGTACTTCTTGAAGGCCTCGTACTCATCACCGTACATCTGAACCCAGCTGTGAGCCATGGTTCCGAGAGCCGGTATACCCATCCTGCTGTCGGCTATGGTACATGCCGTTCCCGCGCAGCCGCCTATGTACGCAGCTCTGGCTCCGTAAACGGCTGCCGCCGTTCCATGAGCTCTTCTTGTACCAAACTCCATGACAGGTCTTCCCGCGGCAGCCCTTACTATTCTGCTGGCCTTTGTGGCTATAAGGCTCTGGTGATTGACTATGAGGAGTATCATGGTCTCCACAAACTGAGCCTGCATCACAGGACCCCTTACCGTCAGTATCGGCTCCCCCGGAAATATGGGAGTCCCCTCAGGCACTGCCCAGACATCGCAGGTAAACTTAAAATCCGCGAGATACTTCAGAAAGTCCTCGCTGAATATTTTCTTTTCCCTCAGATATGCTATATCTTCCTCTGTAAATTTCAGATTTTCCAGGTACTCTATCACCTGCTCAATGCCTGCCATAACCGCGTAGCCGCCGCCGTCAGGGATTTTTCTGAAAAACATGTCAAAATACGCTGTATCATCTGCCATGCCGCTTGAAAAATAACCGTTAGCCATGGTTATTTCATAAAAATCAGTCAGCATGGTCAGGTTCAGCTTTTCCTCCACCATCTAAACGTTCCTCCATCTTACCTTTTTCTTTTATTACTATACAGGAAGAGAGTATTACTATTATTCCTCCCGCTATCTGCAGCAGACCTATGGTTTCTCCCAGAAACAGCCAGCCGAATATGGTTGCCGTCACAGGCAGGAAATTCGAAAACATGGCAGAAATAGTAGGTCCCAGCACGTTCAAGCCTCTTACCAGTATCATATAGCCCATTCCGGCGCTTCCCAGCCCCAGATATATTATTCCTCCCGCCACCTGTGGTGTAAACACCTCCAAAGGCGGCATGGTATGGATAGCGTAGGGCATAATTATAATTACTGTACAGCAAAGCTGATTAAAGGCCATGCTTACGCTTGAATAATGCTCATGGACCGCGGCCGTTATGAAATTATAGGCGTTCCATGATAACACGGCTCCAAATGCCAGAAGATATCCAACGGCCCGGCCCTGGAAAAGCTCTCTGAAATCAGCGCCTATAACCACAGCGACTCCCATGATGCAGAGAACTACTCCCAGTACCATCCTTGCCGATATCTTCCGCTTGTAAATCACCTTTTCAACTACAATGGATACAGCCGGTACAAAGGCCAGTATTATGGTTATCAGAGAAACGGGAATATAGTCCATTGCCGTGTACTCGCAGAAAAAATAAAGTATCTCTCCCGTAATGGCACACAGAACAAAAAAAGGTATATCCCTTGCCCTTACCAGGGTTTTCCTGTCCACCTTAAGCTTTACAGCCGTAACCAGCAGCAGGCCTATGGAATATTTTAAAAACAGCAGATTCATAGGTTCAAGTATATCAAGCGCTGCTTTGGCGAACACGTAATCCATGCCCCAGAGGCACACGAGTCCGCACATTAACAAAAATGCTGTTCTTTTTTCCTTCAAAATTTCACCATCCAATCAAATTTACTGCTTCATATAAGGTCTGATCTGCTTGACAGTCCGGTTATTCCGCCTTGAACTTTTCCTTTCCCGCATCGCATATAGGACACTCGAAGTCCTCAGGAACGTCTTTCCACTGAGTTCCGGGGGCTATTCCGGCTTCCTCGCAGCCTTCCGCTTCATCGTATACCCATCCGCAAAGTTCACATTCGTACTTCATATTAAATCCTCCCTTCTTAACAGATG
>DVMP01000048.1 GCA_018714925.1 Candidatus Allocopromorpha excrementigallinarum | reverse complement strand
GACCTCATCAGCTCTATTACTTATATTATTTATTGCTCGCATCCATGCCATCATATCCTTCGCCTTGAGCTCTTCCGTAATATTCTCAGCCGCCTTCATATCTATAAATTCTCCCCACAAAGCGCTCTGTTTCTGAATAATAGTTATAAAATATCTTTAAGTTTTATTTTGTATTACGACATCCGATATGCGTTGAGTTTTCAACGATTAACGCAGCTGATATAACGTGCGTTATGGATTGGTAAGATAGTATGTAAACGCTCAAGGTCCGCCGGTCATGTCCATTACAACAAACTTCACATCTTTACGGTTGTTGTATCTGAGTAGACAGTGACGGATCATATCATGTTTTCTGTTTGGAAAAATGTCTGCAATTTACCAGTTGAATACGGTAATCATGGAATTTGCTTGTGATTGTTCCACAGCAAGGGTATTTTTTCCGGCCGCGGACGGGATTTCTGCCTGAAATCATTTATATTGGCTATATACAGGGAGAAATGCTTCTATTTTATAGAATTTGTATAAAAAATATCGCTTTAACGCTTTAATGTATAATATTATTTTTTATGCCTG
The DNA here is from genome assembly GCA_018714925.1 of Candidatus Allocopromorpha excrementigallinarum. GTDB lineage: Bacteria > Bacillota > Clostridia > Peptostreptococcales > Anaerovoracaceae > Lentihominibacter > Lentihominibacter excrementigallinarum. The sequence goes on along the minus strand of DVMP01000048.1, from coordinate 44,831 downwards.
CACAGGTGGCTTCTCCCTGTTTGGTATTATGCAGACCATGATCAGGGAGAAATTACAAGGCTTCATGTCAGCTGAGGAAATGTCAGACGGTGATTTCTCCCTCAAAAGCAAATTATCGGAATAGTTGCGGTAGAAACACGGCTCAAAGGGAAAGCTACCGCTGATTAATGCTTTCACCGTCTACCATTCTGTCGCAGGAAACAACGGCTTCTCCGGGGCGGAAAAGCCGGAATAAAAGGGGCCGAAATCTTCGACCCCTTTTTCGTCTGTCTATTATCCGTTACTTGCCGCTTTGGCAGCCGCACTCGTGCTTTGACTGCTCCAGCGAATGCTCAAGAGCTTTGATATTTTTCATGGAACAGCTGTCTCCAGCCGGACAGCCGATACATTTTGCTCCTTTTTTTCTCGATCTTACAATATATCCTACCGCGGCTCCTATAATTACCGCCAGTACGATTACAGCTATGACGTTGCTCATGCCGTCACTCCTCCTTTGCTGTGGATGGCGCCGTATTCCGCCGCCAGCTTACGGTTGGAGCGAATTGTAACCATTACCACTATGGCCGCCATGGCAAGAACCGCTATGAGACCCGGCAGGAAGCCTGAACCGAGACTGCCTGTGGTGATAATAGTTCCCACCTGATATACCAGGAAGGCTACAGTATAGCCTGTGGCCAGCTGCAGTCCGATGCCGCCCCAGAGCCACTTCTTGCTGCCCAGCTCCGAGTTCATGGCTCCAATAGCCGCGAAGCAAGGAGGTGTGTAAAGGTTGAACATGAGGCATGCCAGAGCCGCTGCTGAAGTGAGTCCGAAGGTTGTGGCCACTTCGCCCGCTCCTCCTGTGAGCGCCAGCTCGTCAGTATCAATAAAGGCTGACAGGCCGTAAACAACCGCCAGCGTACCTACTACATTTTCCTTGGCGATAAACCCTGTAATGGCTGCCGCCGCCATCTGCCATACACCGAATCCCAGAGGAATGAGAAGTACAGCAAACGGAGTGGCTATAGTTGCCAGAATAGAGGTGTCTTCCATTCCCTCCTCCACCAGCTGAAGCTGCCAGTTGAAGGACTGCATAATCTGAACTACCGCGTTGCAGACCAGAATTATGGTGGCTGCCTTGACTATGTAGGCCTTGGCTCTTCCCAGCATGGAGAATGCCGCTCTCTTAAGGCTCGGAATTTTATATTCCGGAAGCTCCATGATGAAGAATGACTTTCTGTATTTATGTCCCGTAATCTGCTTTATGAGCAGCGCGCCCAGGAATATCAAAGCTATTCCTGCGAAGTACGCCACAAAGCTTACCCAGGAAGCCCCTCCGAAGAATACCGCCGCGAAGAGGGCGATAACAGGTATTTTAGCGCCGCACGGCATAAAGGTGGCCAGCATGGCCGTAGCCCTTCTTTCTCTTTCATCTCTGATTGTACGGCTGGCCATGATTCCGGGTATTCCGCAGCCTGTGGTGATTATAAAAGGGATTATGGATTTTCCCGAAAGCCCCACTCTCTTGAAGATAGGGTCCATGACAACGCTGACACGGGCCATGTAGCCGCAGTCCTCAAGAAGAGCAATCAGGAAGTACATTACCATTACCAGCGGCAGGAAGCCGACTACGGCTCCTACACCGCCCACTATACCGTCTGCCAGAAGAGCCTGCAGGAACGGCGAGCTGTTTTCAAGAAGTCCTGCCACCCATCCCTGGAAGGTCTCTATCCATCCTACCAGCCAGTCGGCGATAAGCGGTCCTATCTTTGACTGGGAGATCCAGAACACCGCCCACATAACCGCCGCGAAAATAATTATACCGGCTACTTTATTGGTAAGAATACGGTCCACCTTATCCTGCTTTGTGGTGTCCTTTGTGAGAATTTTTCTCGTTTCCACATCGTTTACTATGCTGTTTACAAAGGCGAATCTCTTTCTGTCTTCAGCATCTACCGCGTTTTTATCGGTCATATCTATATCCGCCTGCATGTAAGGAGCCTTCTGGCCTTTTCCCTTTAAGGCGGCCGTCTTCTCCATTACCTCCCTCAGCCCCCTGCTGCTGGTGGAAACAGTCTCTATTACCGGACAGCCCAGCTTCTCCTCCAGGAGCTTTACATCTATTTTAGTCCCCTGCTTCTCGTTAACGTCGCTTTTATTCAGCGCTACGACTACCGGGATTCCCAGCTCCAGAAGCTGAGTGGTGAAAAACAGGCTTCGGCTCAGATTTGTGGCGTCTACGATGTTAATAATCGCATCCGGGTTTTCATTTCTGACAAAGCCGCTAGTTATACTTTCCTCCGGAGTAAAGGGAGACATGGAGTAAGCTCCCGGCAGATCCACCGCGATGAGCTCTTCCGACGCTCCTCCGGAAAACTCCTTCTTTATAGGGCTCTCCTTTTTTCCTATAGTAACCCCGGCCCAGTTACCAACATGTTCACTTTTCCCTGTCAGCGCGTTGTACATAGTCGTCTTGCCGCTGTTAGGGTTGCCGGCAAAAGCAATTCTCATAATACCTCCTCCTGCTTATCAGCTTAAGTATTGCATATGTAGTTATACATGGCTAACCACCGGCCATAAAAAATAGTGACTCAAGCCACTATTCCTCTTTATATCAAAACAGCCTCCGCGATGCCGTTGTCGATATTGTACCTGCCATCTTTGATGGACACAACGCAGCCGCCTTTCAAATGTGAGATCACAGTAATCGGCTCGCCGCTGTAACAGCCAAGACGGAAAAGAAAAGCTTCCAGATCCTCGTCATCTGTACGGATTTCCTTTATAATGTAAGTTTCTCCAATAGCCGCTTCCTTTAAATTCATGTTTATCTCCTTCGCCGTCTGTAAATATCCACGGGAATAATCTGTCTTTAATGTATGTTAGGTAAACCGTCCCGTAGTTAGCATTTTCTAACCGCGTTCTTATTTTAACATATTAAAAAACTTTGTCAACAGCTTTGGCAAAAAATCCTCAGGTATTGCGGCGGATATCTTTAAATGGGCAATTTAAAGGATTCACGGGCGTTCCTGAAGCTCACCTGTATATAAAGAGCTTGCCGCAGGTTCCTACGGGAACAGCGTCGTCCACAGCCCTTACTACGGCATCCAGTCTGAGATTATCAAACCACCGGCTCAGCTCTATGAGACACACTCTCTTTTCCAGCATTCTTACGGCTGCTCTTTTTGCCTGGGGGATATCCCTTACAATCATCACTCTCACATCCCCGGACCTTCTTCTTATAACTCCCTCCCAGGCTTTTTCCACTCCGCCGGCGCGTATGATTATACCTTGTGTTTTCGGCAGGAATGAAGCTTCCAGCCTGTCCAGCCTCACAAGACCGTTAAGATCATAAAGAGCCTTTCTGATACTGACCTTTTCTCCCGCCGCTCTGCTGATTAGCTCCAGCTCCGGGTCGCTGAATTCACCGCTGAGATCTATGGTATAAAAGCCCTGCCCGGAAAGTCCCTTCACATATTCCTCCGCAGCCTGCACCTTTCCCGCCGCGGCTATAATACAAAGGCTTTCATCGTTTCTGTATGTAAGAGAGCAGGTGTCGGGCTTCGCGCCCTCCGCCTTAAGAATAAAAGCGTATTTCTTCATCTCATCCTCCTGTTTTTAACAGCTTACCATATTACCTCTTTTTTTATCAACCTCCAAGGAAGAAAATGAAAAGAGACCGTCCTTCAAACCGGCCTGACAGGTCAGCCGCGGGACAGTCCCCTTTGTGTTATAATTTATATTTATCTTTTAAGAGGCTGTGACTTTATCCTCTCCTTTCTGTATCATATCTCATTGACCCCGATGCACCGCAACATGGTTTTTTCCAAAAACCTCAACCCGGCTTCACCTTCCTTTAGCCTTGCCGCGGGAGTCTGTTTTTAGTATAATTTAATTGCGGAAAGGTGTGGTTGAAATGAAAATAGGAGAATTCGCCGAAAAGTACGGTCTGAACATATCTACTGTGAGATATTATATGGACAAGGCTCTCCTTACTCCCGGCAGGAGGAACAACCAGTATGTTTTCAGCAGAGCCTGCATGGATGATATGGAAAAAATACTTAAATACAAGGAGTTCGGCCTTTCTCTTGAGGAGATAGAGCTTCTGTTTTTCCTGGAAAAAACATCCAACTTCAAGGACGATACAGTGCTTGACATAATGTCCCAGCTTCTTTCAGGAAAGAGAGACCAGCTTACCTCCGAAAGAGACAAGCTGTCCGCGGCCATAGAAAGGCTCGATGAGGAGCTGGAAAAATTTTCCGAGGCAAAGAGAAGCGATGCGACGGCTGCTTCCTACGGGTTTCCTTTTTCCTTCATTCCTTATCTCTACTGCCCCGACTGCCGCAGGCCCCTCAGTCTGGAATCAGCCGATATCAGCGGCGGCAAAATACTTTCGGGCACCCTGCACTGCCAGTGCGGATACAGAGCCTCCATAGAGAAAGGAGTCATCCTGTGCGAGGGAGCCGCCGAGGACACGCCCTTCAAATCATTTAAGAACATGGAAACCGTTACAGGCATCATCGACCAGTTCAGCGGATGCTACCGTATGCTTATAGCCAGAACCTATCTGTGGATATACCACCAGATACTGGAGGCAAAGGAGCCTCGCAATGTAATGACAGGTCCCTTTCCTTTCAATTTTATACTCAGGTACTGCCGCAGATTCAGTCCCTCCGTGACCTATGTGATAGTCGATCCCTCCCTGAAGAAAATATCAAAGATACAGCAGTATCTGGAGGACTGTGACTCGCAGACGGTCTTTATGGCGGGCAATGTTTCAAGACTTCCTCTCTGCAGGGAATGCATAGACATATATATAGACGATTTTTCCATGACCAACAGTATATTTACATATAACAGGAGTCTGTACTCATATATCGCGCCCCTTATAAAAAAAGGCGGCCTTGCCGTGGGTATATTCGCCGGATACAACGAGGCTCCCAAAAGCCTCAACAACTTCAAGGCCGACAATCCCGACTTTCTTCCCGAAAAAATGAATCTCGGGAGAATAAAGGCTGATCTTGAGGAAAACGCCATGACTCTTACGGACAGAAAGATCATCGGCAGGACCACCGGCAGCGAAAAGCATTTTTACCATAATGTTCCCGGCGAGCAGATAACCGTGCTGGGGTACAGAGCCGTAAAACAGCAGTCTTCATCACACCAATTACAAAATCAGCGGATAAAATACACACCATAAGGAGAAGGTTCCAATGGATTTTCTGAATACAGCCGTCGAAATGATCGGCATATATTTTACAACAGGAGCCAGATGGGCGTTTGTTATTCTGGCGGTTTTCATACTGGCTCATCAGATAAGCTCTCTTCTCAGATCGAGAAATCCTTCCGAGATATGGGCTTATTTAGGCTGTCCCGATGACACCAGCGTTCCCCTTACCCACTGGGAAAATCTTATAGGAAGGGGGCGAGGCTGCGATGTTATCCTTAACCTCAGCAGCGTTTCAAGAAGCCACGGCACTCTTATAAGAGACTCGGCGGGAGTGTGGAGATACAACGATCTCAATTCAAAAAACGGCTCGGCCATAAACGGCCGTCCCGTTAAAAAGCCCACTGAGCTTAAGGCCGGCGACATACTGACCATAGGCGGCTCTGATTTTACTCTCTATCCCGTAAGCCTTCAGGAGAGGGTTAACAATATAGAGAAGAGGAAGCGCAAGACCCATCCCGCTTCGCCATGGCCTTCGCTGGCGGCTCTTACTTTATTCCAGCTTCTTACGGTTATGCAGTTCCGGGTATCCATGGGAGAGGATTTTCCTTCCTCTCTGCCCTTTGCCTTCGGCCTTCTCTGCGCCCTCATGTGGGGTTATGTAATCTTTATGAAGATATTCAGGCGCGTGGGCTTTGAAATGGAAATAATAGCCTTCTTTCTCTCCACCCTCAGTCTGGCTGTAACGGTAACGGCCTTTCCCGGACAGGGAATGAAGCAGGCTCTCTGCGCTGTGCTGGGCGTAGGGCTCTTCTTCGGACTGTGCTGGTTTCTGAGAGATCTCAACAGAGCAAAGAGAATAACATATATATTAGTAGGAATAAGCGCCTTTCTCCTGCTGGTGAATCTTCTTTTCGGAACCGTAAGGTCAGGCGCTCAGAACTGGATAGTCATAGGAGACTCATTTTCCATACAGCCATCCGAGCTGGTAAAAATAGTCTTCGTATACGTTGGAGCAGCGACTCTCGACGAGCTGCAGCAGAGAAAAAATCTCACTGTATTCATGGCCTTTTCAGTGTTCTGTCTGGGCTGTCTGGCTATTATGGGCGATTTCGGTACAGCTATAATATTCTTCGTCACCTTCCTTATAATATCCTTCCTGCGAAGCGGAGACTTTACCAAGCTCTTCCTCATAATAGGCGCTGCGGGCCTTATGGGGCTTATGGTTCTCAGATTCCGTCCTTATGTGGCCGACAGGTTCTCCGCCTGGGGCCATGTGTGGGATGATCCTACAGATTCAGGCTTTCAGCAGGTTCAGACCATGACCTCCGCGGCCAGCGGCGGACTCCCCGGTCTGGGAGCGGGAAACGGCCATCTCAGCGAGGTTGCGGCTTCAAGTACAGACCTTGTATTCGGACTTTTAAGCGAGGAATGGGGCCTTATTATAGCCGTGCTGGCGGTGCTCTGCGTAATCACTCTGGGAGTTTTTGCCGTAAGATCCATTATAGCGGGAAGGTCAACCTATTACAGCATAGCCGCCTGCGCCGCCACCTCTCTCTTCATATTCCAGACCATACTCAATGTGTTCGGCTCGGTTGATCTGCTTCCTCTCACGGGAGTAACCTTCCCCTTTGTTTCCTCGGGCGGCACCAGCATGATAGCCTCCTGGGGACTTCTGGCCTTTCTCAAGGCCGCGGATACAAGGCAGAACGCCAGCTTCGCCGTACGCCTTGACAGAAAAAACGAGTTTGACGACGAGCTGGAGGGCCGGGGCATAGAAAATCCCGAGGAGCTTTTTTACACTCCTAAATCAGTTGAGGACTACACCTATAAGGGCAGTCAGGATACTATAGTAAGAAAGCCTTCCTCCTCCGCCGGACGCAGAAAATCCATAAAATATGAGGATTTTTCCGACGACGACTTTTTTAAGAGCTTTGAGGACTCTTCTTCCGCCAAAGGCCCGGACCCGGCAGGCTCGAGAAGGTCTTCCTACAGCGGCGGCAGAGACGACCGTAAGGATGAGCCCCTTACTTTAGATGATATATTCGGAGGCGATAAGAAATGAAAAAGGTAGAAAAAAGAGCCATAATGTGTCTTCTGCTGGCATGCGTCCTCCTTGTGGGCGTAGGCGTGTTTTCATACAGATACTTCGCCTATGGAGACGACTGGGCTTCCTATGAAGGAAACCGCGACGTCTATACCAATGGCGATCTTACAAAGGGCGCCCTGTACGATACCAACGGCGTGCTTTTAATGCGTAACACCGAAAACGGAATGATTTTTAATGAGGACTCCACTGTGAGAAGGGCCCTCATGCATATAACAGGAGATAAAGACAACAACATATCCACCGGAGCCAACAGGGCCTTTACAGACGAATTTATAGGATATGATTTCATAAACGGAGTTTATTCCCTCAACAACGCCGGCGAGGACGTTACCCTAACCCTTGACTCACAGGTATGCGCCGCCGCCTACGAGGCTTTCGACGGACGAAGGGGCACTGTGGGAGTCTACAACTATGAGACGGGAGAAATAATATGTATGGTAAGCTCTCCTACCTATGATCCTGAGGATCCTCCGGAAATTTCCTCCGACGATACATCGGGAGTGTATATAAACAGATTTACCTCCGGAACCTTTGTTCCCGGCTCAATATTTAAGCTGGTAACCGCCGCGGCATCCATAGAAACTCTCAGTGACGCCTATACGTGGGAAATCAACTGTACCGGCAGGGTAGACTACGGACACGGAGACGATGTTACAGACCTTTCGGCTCACGGAACGGTGGATCTTGAAAGGGCTCTTGAGGTTTCATGCAACTGCTACTTCGGTCAGCTGGCCGAAAAGCTGGGCGGCACCGTCCTGGAAGAATACACCGGGAAAGCGGGGCTCACCGAGAGCATCGACGTAAACGGCATCAAAACAAAGCCCGGCACCTTCGACTATCCTGACGGCGGAGTCAATCTTGCCTGGACGGGAATAGGCCAGTATCACGATATGGTAAACCCCTGCTCCATGATGGTCTATGTAGGCGCCATTGCCAACGGAGGAGAAGCAGTGATGCCGACAATAATAAAACCCGGCTCCTTTGTGGAGAGCCAGGTCTCGAAGCTTCCTGTAGTGGGGACACAGACCAAGCAGATGATCGAGGCCTCTACAGCCGATTCTCTGAAATCAATGATGGCAGGCAACGTTGTCAACAACTACGGATCCGATATGTTCCCAGGACTCAGCATATGCGCCAAGTCAGGCACAGCTGAGGTGGGAGGCGACAGGCGTCCTAACGCCTGGTTCGTAGGCTTTCTTGACGATACGGAAAATCCTTACGCCTTTGTTGTTCTGGTGGAAAACGGCGGCTACGGCTCCAGCACCGCGGGCTCTGTGGCCAACCGGGTCCTTCAGGCTGTGGTAAACCGCTGATCAATAGCTTATACTGCAGTTCTGATCAACCACCTCAACCCATGTGCTTCCGGGGGTCAGCCTGAACTCGTTCCCCTCGGTGTCAACGAATATGGTTCTTGAATCGAGATCATCCCGTGACCAGGCTCCCTTTACCGCTACGCCGCCCGTAAAAAGGGTAGCCTCTCCCCCTGCGGTCATATCTATCTCAAGTCTTCCGGCGCCGTCTAAAACGCGGCTTTCCACAGTCTGGACCAGCACGTTGGAGCAGGTTATATCCTCTCCCGTCTCTCTGTCTGTATATCTTTCTCCGTCAAGGGTTCTGATATAGAGATTTCTTTCTCTGTCGTAGGTAAACTCATATCTGCTTCCCGAATATCTGAAGCTTATTTCCTCCGCCGCGTCTCCGTCGTTTCTCTGGGCTCCGCTGAGAAAGAGGAAGGGTCTTATGTCCTGCCTTTCTTCCCACCAGCCCTCCTCGTCTATTTTGCTCTTAACTTCCTCCCATTTTATGTATGAATTGTGAGGAGCCGATTTCTCACTGTCCCTGTAAAACTCGCAGTCGCTGTTCATGGCGTTTATATATGGAACAACTCCGCTGAGGAGATATTCCTTTGCCTGAGGGCTCCAGCCGTGAGCCAGAAATATTCCCCTGTATTCTCTTGTCAGATCTACAAAGTAAGGCCTTGTGCTTCTTACAGGACCCAGTTCCTCGGGAAAGCTTCCGTAATAAATGGCCTGAATTCTTGTCTGCGCTCCCTCCACTGGGAATTCATAGATGAGATCAGCCATGGAGAGCCATGACTGAGGAATCGCGTCTCCCACGTTGTCAATTGATACCACCAGGGGTCTTGGCGCCGGCTCTTCCTCCGCGATTCTGCCTGTAAGGGGATTTTCCGCGACTTCCTTCATTTTATCGGCGGGAAGGGCTCCCAGAATGCTTCCTCCCGAGGCCGCGACCCCCGCGGCTCCTATGGCCGCCACCAGGATCGCCAGGATAACAACGGTTTTAATGAGGTTGTGTTCTACGATCCTTCTTGTTTTCCTGATAATATCCACTGCTCCTTTTCCTTTCCCGCTTGATTTTGTATTTTGTTTATTATAACATGATATAAGTATATTTTCAGTGTACCTTTTTTATCACTATTATACCTTATATAAATTGAGAGAGAAAGGAAAAGGGCGGATGAAGTACGATTTTTCACCAAAGGGAGTATGTCCTCTGAAGCTGGAGTTTGAGCTTGACGGGGACAAGGTCAGAAATATACAGTTTCACGGCGGCTGCAACGGCAATCTGAAGGCTCTTTCCATTCTGGCGGAGGGAATGACTGTAGATGAAATAGAGGAAAAGCTTCTGGGAATACACTGCGGAATAAAGGACACCTCCTGCTCCGATCAGCTTGCCAGAGCTGTCATCGAGGCTTCCCGCCGGGAAAATGCGGAAGGCGGAGCTAAACGCGGCTGAAAGCCGCTGCTGAAGGAAGGATTTATCCATGGGCGGATTTTTAATTAAACTGTTTGTAAAGGACTGGGAAAACACCTCGGATCCAAAGGTGCGGGAGCGATATGGAAAATTTGCCGGCGTTGTAGGCATAATTTCCAATTTGTTTCTGTGCATTTTAAAGATACTTATCGGACTGTTTTCAAAGAGCATAGCAATAGTAGCGGACGGAATAAACAACCTGGCCGACGCTTCTTCATCAATTATAACTCTGGTGGGTTTTAAGCTGGCCTCACAGCCCGAGGACGAGGATCACCCTTATGGACACGCGAGAATAGAATACCTTACGGGGCTCTTTGTATCCGTGTTTATTATCGTCATAGGAGTACAGCTTATGAAAACCTCCGTAGACAAGATCCTGCATCCGGAGCCTGTCCAGTTCAGCTATATAACCGCGGCTGTGCTTGTTATCGCCATACTGGTAAAGCTGTGGCAGTCTCTTTTTAACAGGAGCATAGGGAAAAAAATAAACTCCGTCACTCTGGCGGCCACTGCCGCAGACAGCAGAAACGACGTTATATCCACGGGCGCCGTGCTTTTGAGCCTCATTATAGGCAGGTTCACCGGTCTTCAGACAGACGGCGTCATGGGCTGCCTTGTGGCTCTCTTTATTATATGGTCAGGCATACAGCTTGTACGCGAAACATCAAGTCCCCTTCTGGGAGAGGCTCCCGACAAGGAGCTGGTTGCCTCTATAATGAAAACCGTTCTAAGTGAGCCCGGGGTTCTGGGAATACACGATCTCATGGTCCACAACTACGGTCCCGGCAAAATATTCGCTTCCATGCACATTGAGGTTGACGCTGACGGCGATCTCATGAAAAGCCACGATATGATCGACAATATAGAAAGACACGTAAAGGAATCCCTTAATATAGAATTCGTGGCTCACATGGACCCCATAAGGACCCATGATCCCCTCATAAGAAAGATGAAGGGCGTAATATCTCAGGCCTTTACTCCTATGGAGGGAGTGGACAGCATTCACGATTTCAGAATAGTGCCCGGCCCAACTCATACCAATATAATCTTCGACGTTGTTCTTTCCCCTGACTGCAGGCTCTCTGAAAGCGAAATAAAGGAAGCCGCAGACAAGGCCGTAAAGGCCGTAAACGTCAATTACTACGTTGTAATCACCTTTGACAAGGCCTATACCAGTCTGGGCAGCAAGGCCAGCTACCCTCTGTAGGCCTCCTTCAGCAGCTTTATTTCCCGGGCGTAGCCCTCCAGATCATTGGGAGTTTCCAGAATACATGGAATACCCCTGAAGGAAGGATGGTTTATTACCGCGGCTATTGCCCCGGTCCCGAGAGTACCCTTTCCTATGGGGGCATGTCTGTCCTTGTGAGAGCCTTGTGGATTAAGGCTGTCGTTTATGTGGACAGCCTTAAGATAATCAAGGCCTATGACCCGGTCAAATTCCTCCGCGACACTGTCGAGATCATCCTTTACATTATATCCTCCATCGCTTATGTGGCACGTATCGAGACATACTCCTATTTTCTCCTTTATCTCCACCCTTTCTATTATAGCTTTCAGCTCCTCAAAGGTTCCTCCGATCTCGCTTCCCTTTCCCGCCATGGTTTCAAGAAGTATCACCGTACTCTGAGAGGGCTTTATTATTCTGTTGAGAAGCTCCGCTGTCATCTCAATCCCTCTTTCCGCTCCCTGGCCCACATGACTTCCCGGATGAAGATTATAATAATTTCCCGGAATATATTCCATGCGCCTCATATCGTCTTCCATTGCCGTAAATGCAAAATTTCTCACCTTCTCCGAGGCCGAGCAGGGGTTCAGTGTGTAGGGGGCGTGAGCCACTATCCTTCCGAAGCCTTCTCTTTCCGCTGTTTTCAAAAATCTTTTCACATCCTCCTCATCTATGGCCTTGGCTTTGCCTCCCCTTGGGTTTCTTGTAAAAAACTGAAAGGTGTTGGCTCCTATTTCAAGGGCTGTTTTTCCCATGGCCTCAAAGCCCTTTGACGATGAAAGATGACATCCTATGTATAACATCTCCGCCTCCTTAAAAATTTATAATTCCCAGATGCTCAAAAAGTATTTTGATTCCCATGAGTATAAGTATTATTCCTCCCGCCAGCTCCGCCTTTGATTTGTATCTGAGTCCGAAAACGCTGCCTATTTTCACTCCCGCTCCCGCCAGCACAAAGGTGGTGGCTCCGATGAAAAGCACCGCCGCTCCTATGTTGACCTGAGGAAGCAGGGCAAAGGTTACTCCCACAGCCAGGGCGTCTATGCTGGTAGCCACAGCCATGGGAAACATGGCTCTTACGCCGAAGGAACCGTCGGCACATTCCTCTTCGCGGGAAAAGGCTTCCTTTATCATGTTTCCTCCTATTATCAGAAGAAGGCCGAAGGCCACCCAGTGGTCAAATGCCGTTATGTACCTTTCAAAGGAAGCTCCCAGCATATACCCTATAAAGGGCATCAGCGCCTGAAATCCTCCAAACCACAGCCCCGCGATAACAAAATGACGATTCTTTACCTCCCTTACCGCCAGGCCCTTACAGACGGACACCGCGAAGGCATCCATGGAAAGGCCCACGGCTATGAGAAACAGCTCTGCTAAACTCAACTTTACTTCCTCCCAACAAAAAAATCAGATACATGACTGCACCTGACAAAAAAGACTCAAGTGCAGACAGACTGTACATGAGTCTCGTTATTTAAGATAAGCCAGATCCCAAAGGATCAGCATGTTGACTTACCACGCCCGGGGCGCTAACTACTCCCTCATTTCCTGATGATTTTAGCATGGAGCGGCTCAAAAGTCAATTTTTACGGTAAACTGAAAAGCGGAAGACGGGAACAAAATTCCCGCCTTCCGCCTGCACAATATATTATCAAAACAGCTCTGAAAAGAGTACTGTTTCATGCTGAAGCTCTTCCTATTCCGGATAATCCTTTTCCGCCGGATTATTTTTAATTCTTTTCTCTCTCCAGGGATGGTATAATTCTGGTATTACATCTATATTTACAGAGAAAGGGACATATTCAGATGGAAAAAAGAAGAGGGGACAGAAGAGACGGAAGACGGATCAGAGATATAGACGGGTTTCACGCCATAATGCCCCATCTCATGCCCAACAGATGCGATTCCGAGGTTTACATAGAGGAGACTCTCGACGTTACCGAAGCCGTAAAATATATTGAAAGGAAAAACAGCGGGTCTCCCCCGTACAAGACCACATTCTTTCATGTGTTCGCCACAGCTGTGGCCAAGACAGTATATCACCGGCCTCTTCTCAACAGATTTATAGCCGGGAAAAGGTTCTACGAAAGAAAGGGTATTACCCTGGCCTTTGTGGTAAAGAGAAAATTCAGCGACCACTCAGAGGAATCCATGCTCATAACAGAAGCTGACGGAGATACTAACCTTGAAAAAATGAGCAGAAAAATAGTCGGGGATTCGGAAAGTGTAAGAAAGGAAGGTGGCAATGATATAAACCAGCTCCTGGACAGGCTGGCCGGGCTTCCCCGCTTCCTTATGCGCCTTTTAATGTGCGGCTTCAGGTTTCTGGATTTTCACGGCCTCATGCCTGAAAGCATATGCCGCGGCGACAGCAACTACGCCACAGTGCTTCTTTCCAACCTGGGAAGCATAAGGTGCGACGCGGCCTATCATCATCTCAACAATTACGGAACCAACTCCATCGTCATTACCATAGGAACAATTCATAAGGAAACCATCCTTGACCGCAATGGAAAGCCTTCCCTTATAGACGCGGTCAACATAGGAGCCACTGTAGACGAGAGAATAGCCGACGGCTTCTACTTCGCCAGGTCAATACGCCTTCTTGAGGACATCCTCTCTCGCCCCTGGGAGCTGGAGGAGCCTGTAAGCAGGCCTGTGGGGGCCTTTGACAAGGAAAAGTGAAGCCGCCGTGTGCAGTCTGTCAACGGAGGTCTTCCTTTACTCTCCATATCATTACATTTTCTTCAAAGGAAGCCTCGATTTTACCCGTATCCTTCAGCCATGCCAGATAGGATCGGACGGTATTGCCGATAAGGGCATACTGATCATAGGTCATGGAGATGTCAAACTCTGTAAAAAGATGCTTCAGCAGAATTTCAAAGCTCATAGGCCTTTGAAGAAGCCGGAGTATCTTTGAGGTCACCTCGTGTACCTTTTCACGGTTTATTTTCACCAGCGGGCGTATATCCTCAACGGCTTCTGTATGCGAGGGAATAAATAAAGCCGCTTCCATGGATTCAACCTTATCGAGCGTTTCCAGATACCCGGCGATGTCATAGATGAAACAAATATGATACCTTTCAAGAACAGCCTGACTGCTGACACAATCTCCCAGGAAGACAATATCATCAGGAGTGCGTATGCCGATCATATCAAAGAAATGTCCCGGCAGCGGAATAATTTCCAGCTCCCCGGGAAAATCGGGATTCGCAATATCCTCCGCGTCGCTTGGCTGCGCCAGCAGAAATTTATCACGAAACTCTTTAAAGGGATATCCTCCATACAAAAATGAAGGCTCCAGAATGGGATAATTGGTAAATGCCGCTTCCACTCCGGTTGTAAATATTCTGCATTTGGTCTGCTGCTGCAGATATGCGTTGCCTCCAATGTGGTCCGCGTTGGAATGGGTATTGATAATTCCTCTCAGCGTCCAGCCGTTTTCCTCCAGGACCTTCTTCAATATACGGCGGCCGGCGCTTTTATCGTTGCCGCTGTCTATGAGATATACCTCATCATCCCTTACCCTGTAAACTCCCACCTTAACGGGATAATTAATATAGTAAGTATTCTTACCAACCTGATGCAACTCGAACATAATAACCTCCCCGGCACTTCCTCGCTTCTATGTCTGTATCATTTAAGCGCCTTCTTCATTTTTACAGGTACAGGCTGAGCTTTTGTCCGCAGCTTGAAAGGAGCCCTGAAAGCGGGGCTCCTTTTAATTTATGAAATTTTATCCGATAGGCTCAAAGTCGTCTGCTCCGTGCTTGCAGAGAGGGCAGATGAAATCATCAGGAAGCTTGTCTCCCTCATATATATATCCGCATACCGTGCATACGAAGCCTTTTTTATCAGTATCAGGACGAGGCTTAACCTCCTTCTGATAGTAGCTGTAGGTCATGGTCTCTCTGTCGGACAGGACTACGCTCTCCGTAACCTCACAGATAAACATGGTGTGGGTTCCCAGATCGACCTTGTCCACCACCTTGCCTGAAATATAGGCATTGGCGTACCTGTCAAGGAAGAGGACGCCGTTGGAGGCTCTCTCCGCATGACTGAAGTCGGCGAATTTGTCCACGTCTCTTCCCGACTGGAATCCGAAGTGCTCGAACACCTTGAAAGGCGCGTCTTCCGAAAGAACGCACACGTTCAGTCTTCCCGTCTTGTTTATCATCTCACAGGTGTAGTTTACCTTGTTGATGTTTACGGCTATTCTGTTAGGCTTGTCGCTCACCTGAGTTACCGTGTTGACAATCTGGCCGTTGTCCTTTTCTCCGTCCCTTGCCGTCACCACGTAAAGTCCGTAGCCGATCTTAAAGAGAGCCGTAGGGTTTACCCTGTTGTCCTCTTTAACCACCACCGGTCCGTAGCCCTCGGCCAGCTCGGCGGCAAGAGCCCTTATCTGCTCCTCTGTTTCCCTGTTTAAGGCCGACAGTATGGAAACGTTGTTGTCCACAACGGTTATTTTCTTTGAATTCTCAAAGGATTTTTTCATTATTTTCATGGCCGTAGGCGCCCATGAGCCGTTTTCTATAAAGGCAAGGGTTCTGTTCTGGAAATTCCTCTCAAGGAGATGGTCTATGAAGGTTTTCATAAACGGGAATATCTCCGAATTGTATGTTGTGGTGGCCAGAACCAGCTTGTCGTATCTGAAGGCGTCTTCCACCGCCTCTGTCATGTCGCATCTGGCCAGATCGTTTACAACAACCTGTGGAACTCCCTTCTTTTCCAGCTCTTCCTTAAGGAGCATTACCGCCTTCTTTGTGTTGCCGTATACTGATGTGTAGCAGATGCAGACTCCATCCGTCTCAGGTCTGTATCCTGACCATATGTCATAGAGATTTATATAGTACTCCAGGTTGTCCTCAAGGACAGGTCCGTGGAGAGGGCATATCTTTTCTATCTCCAGAGCGGCCGCCTTTTTCAGTACGTTCTGCACCTGCTGACCGTACTTTCCAACTATGCCTATATAGTACCGTCTGGCCTCGCAGGCCCAGTCGTCGTCAACATCCAGTGCGCCGAACTTGCCGAAGCCGTCGGCGGAGAAGAGTATCTTTTCCTCTGACTCATAGGTCATCATTACCTCCGGCCAGTGAACCATAGGCGCGAATACAAAGGTCAGCTTATGGCTTCCCAGCTCGAGAACATCGCCGTTTTCCACGGTGAGAGTGTTCTTCAGCTCCATGTAGGGAAAAAACTGGTGTATCATATTAAAGGTTTTCTTGTTGCCTACTACAGTGGTCTCCGGATGTCTGTCCATAAATGCCTGTATCGACGCCGAATGATCCGGCTCCATATGCTGGATCACCAGATAATCAGGCTTCCTTCCATCGAGGGCCTTTTCCACATTGGCCAGCCATTCGTCGGTCTTTCTTTTGTCGATGGTATCCATTACGGCGGTCTTGTCATCGAGAATAACATATGAGTTGTAAGCTATTCCGTCAGGCACCGGGTACTGACCTTCAAAAAGGTCTATCTCATGGTCGTTGGCTCCCGCGTAGATAATGGAATCCGTAACTTTTTTTATCATTTTTTTGTCCCCCTTGGTTACAATATCTTTATTTCATCTCCGGCCTTTACTCTGCCGGACTTAACAACCTTTACAAATATGCCTTCTCTGGGCATAACGCAGTCACCTGCCAGCTCTCTTATGGCGCAGCCCTGGTGACATTCCTTTCCGATCTGAGTAACCTCCCCCTCGGCTCTTCCTATTTTCAGCCTTGTGCCCACAGGAAGAGTGTAAAGCTCGATTCCCTCTGTCAGAATGTTCTCGGCAAAAGCTCCGCTGGTAAGACTGAAGGGAAGATTCTTCTGAACCTTTTCAACGCTTTCCGCGGCCAGCAGGCTTACCTGCCTGTGCCAGTTTCCTGCGTGAGCGTCCCCGTCTATACCGTAATCCTTTTCCAGCCAGACTTCATCCACCGGATGCTTCTGCTCTCCTTTTCTTTCACTTATACATACTGCTTTTACCCTTGCCATCCCGTTACTTCTCCTGTTCCTTTCCATGCAGGTGCATTTCAGCGCAGTCTCCCGCGTCTCCCATGAGTACGTCAACTCCGTGCTTTACGGGACCTATTACGGCCTCAAGGCATTCGGAGGCTGCCTTCCTGCTTCCCGGCAGGTTTATTATGAGCGTCCTCTTTCTCAGTACAGCGGCGGCTCTTGACAGCATACCCATGGGAGTTATTCTCATGCTCTCCGCCCTCATGGCTTCAGGGATCCCTCTCACCTCTCTGTCCCCTACGGCCAGAGTGGCCTCCGGGGTCACGTCTCTCAGCGAAAAGCCCGTGCCTCCCGTAGTGACCACCAGCTGTACAGCCAGATCATCGGCGCACCTCACAAGCTCCTCCTTTATCTGAGAATACTCGTCGGGAATCAGGGTTCTGTACTCAAGAGTCCAGCCGTTTTTTTCAAGGATTGCCGCCACAGCGTCTCCTGCGGTGTCCTCCCTCAGTCCCTTTGAGCCCTTGTCGCTCATGGTTATAACAGCAGCGGTATACTTCATAAAAACCTCCGTCTCATCTATTCTCTGACGAAATCTCCGCTCTTGCCTCCCGTCTTGGAAACAAGACAGATCTCGTCTATAACCATATCCTTCTGAACCGCCTTGCACATGTCGTACACCGTCAGAGCGGCGGCCGATACAGCTGTAAGAGCCTCCATCTCCACTCCCGTGACTCCGCGGCAGCTCACCCTTGATCTTATTTCAACAGCAAGCTCTTCCCTGTTAAGTGTAAACTCTATATCTATTCCCGTAAGCAGAAGAGGATGGCACATGGGGATAATGTCCCAGGTTTTTTTCGCCGCGGTTATTCCCGCGATCTGAGCTGTTCCAAGAACGTCCCCCTTTTTCATTCCTCCGCTTTCTATAAGATCAAAGGTCTCCTCGCTGACGAGGACGCGGCCGGCGGCCTCGGCGGTTCTTTCCGTCTCCGCCTTTTCTCCCACGTAGACCATTCTCGCTCTTCCCTCACCATTAAAATGTGTGAAATCAGACATAATTATCCTCCTATGGCGTTCATATCCCTTCCCGCGTGGCTTGGGTTGTCCGCGTCGAGGGCTTCACGCTGCTCCGGCTTTTCCATTATGGCCTTTTGAAAAAGCTCCTTCATTTCCTCCCGGCTTTTTCCCCTTATGGATATTTCCCTTGAGGAATGAAGACACGGTTTTATCATGCCGTCGGCAGTAAGCCTTATTTTATCGCATCTGCCGCAGAAGTGGCAGCTTATGGATCTTATAAGGCCAACCTTTCCCGCTCCTCCGGGAAGAGCGTACATGTCCGCCACCCCGTCGGGTCTTTCAAGAGGCTTCAGTTCCGGCACTTTTGAGAGCACATGACGGCAGCTTATGAATCTGCCCCTGTCAAAGGATACGCCTCCTCCTATGGGCATCAGCTCTATGAACCTTACCTCAATGGGATTTTTTTCCGTAAGCCTTACAAAATCCTCTATCTCGTCATCGTTAAAGCCGCCCATGAGGACGGTGTTTATCTTTATTTTTTCAAATCCGGCCTCCCCGGCCGCTTCTATTCCCCGGAGGGCCTCCCGAAGATCTCCTCTTCTGGTTATGCTTCTGTATTTTTCACTGTCAAGGGTATCCAGGCTTATATTGAGCCTGTCTACGCCTGCTTCCCTGAGCCCCGGGGCATACTCCTCCAGAAGGGTCCCGTTGGTGGTCATGCACAGCTCCCTCACCCCCGGGATTTCCGATATATTGCGGCACAGGGATATTATTCCCCTTTTAACCAGCGGCTCTCCTCCCGTAATTCTGATTTTCTCTATTCCCAGAGAGGCCGCCGCTCTTACGGCATCCAGCGTTTCCTCCGCAGTCATCATATCCTCGTGAGCTCTTTTCTTTACTCCTTCTTCAGGCATACAGTAACGGCAGCGGAGATTGCACAGCTCCGTCACCGAGATCCTCATGTATTTTATATTTCTTCCAAAGCTGTCTATCATAAGTAAATTCCCCATTCGTATCTGATTATATCAGAAAAGAAGCCTTTAGTCAGCAAAGTTGACATACTTTGAGAAAAAAATAACAACATTGTCTCCTTTCAGTCCCCATTATTTCAAGGTTGTGACCTGTGAGGTTTTATCGTATAATTTTTTTATGAAAAAGAAGATACACAAGAACCGTGAAAAAAAGCCCTGCGTCTACATGCTTCTGTGCGCCGACAACAGTCTCTACACAGGCTGGACCAACGACCTGGAGAGCCGGGTTCGAGCCCACAGCAGCGGGAAAGGCGCCAAATACACAAGATCAAGACTTCCTGTAGCTCCCGTCTACGCGGAGTATTTTGATGACAAAAGCTCCGCCGTCAAAAGAGAGGCCGCAATAAAAAAGCTCAGCGCCGAAAAGAAGCGCGAGCTTATATCCTCCGGACTGAACATGCTTAAAAGATACGGAGCAGAGTCATCTGAGGACTGAAGAGCCGGGCCGCTCCTTAAAGACCCTAAAGGCCGGTCTCTCTCAGACACCTTCCCGCTACCGTAAGCCTCAGTATGTGGGAGCCCTCTTTCAGCAGCCTGCAGTATATATCAGTACATTTTCTGTACTTTGTAAAAAGTATTTTCGCCTCCTCTTCGTCTGTGTATACCTTCCAGTGACCCGCGCATTTGCAGTTTTTTCCCTTGTTTTCTATAAACCCCTTTACATCGGCAAAGGGGTATCCCAGAAACAGCCCTATTTCATGAGGAAATTCCTCTTCTCCCGATATCCTCTCCGAAAGTCTCCTGAGCATACGAGACACGTCTCCGCAGTCATATCCCAGCTTTGTGAGAAACTCTCTTCTTTTTTCATCCTCCAGCTCCTTTTCAAGCCGCTCCTTTCTGTAAACGTATATTAAAGCCCTTCCGCAGCTTATTCTCAGTACAAAGATAAATACCCCTCTTGGGTTGAGCATGGCGTTCCACTGCTCAGTCTCCTGCTTCAGCTCTCCGGCGCAGCCGCACATACACGCGAACAGGCTTCCTGTTTTCATACCCGCCAGCGTCGGGGCGCAGTGAGCCACCAGCATATTATCGGACATGTTTTCTCTCCTTTTACTCTCATCCGAGGACAAATAAACGAAAAAACATGCGGTTAGCGTTAACTAACCGCATGTATATTTTACTATTCGCCAATTTTTCTGTCAATACCGGCCCCGGAAGAAATTGAGTAAAATTTATCGACAGCCGCCCTGTCTTCCTCTAGCTTTCTCCCGCCTGAATCCTCAGAAGGGTTCTAACCTTTTCGGCTGATTCTCCCAGGTTTTTCACCTTTCTGCCCAGCTCCTCGCCGGCGCCCGCCTGGTCAAGGGATACCGTTACCGTTTCCTCTCTGGCGTCGGCCGTGAGAACAGGATAGCTCCACTGTACCTTTGTCACTCCGGAGGTCAGGGCCAGCAGCTGCTCCGCCATTATCTGCATGTTGGCGTCGAACACCTCTCTGTCAGCGCTCTGAACGGGGCCCGCAACAGTCAGGTTCATTACCTGCTCCTCTCCTTCAGCGGCTATTCTCACAGTGTACTCTCCGGCAGCCTCCCCCATTCCCATGGTTTCCAGAAGCTCCGCCACCGCCGCGGTGTCGTTGGTGTCCTCCACCTTTTTGCTGAAGAGCTCTTCAGCTCTGTCACCGGAAGTCTCGATTTCCATGGCTTTCACGTCAAGGGCATCCTCATTGCTGGTTGCCGACGCTTCCCTGTCGCTGAGAAAGGTCATGGCCATCAGACCGCCTGCCAGCAGGACAATTATTATCCCTGCCGCCATAAGCATAATTTTCAGCTTTCGTTTTTTTGCCATAGTCTCGTTCATGTGATTTTCGGCACGACTTTTGATCGTGCCGACTCCTTCCTGTTTTTTCTGTAATAACTCTTATAACATTTTTCAGTGAAGGCTGTGTGACAGCATTATCTTTTATTTGGCAAACTGGCTGTTGTAAAGACTGGTATAAAAACCATTTTGTGCCAGAAGGCTTTCATGATCTCCCTGCTCTATTATGTCGCCGTGATTCATCACCAGTATATGATCCGCGTTTTTAATTGTAGAAAGGCGATGAGCGATTATAAAGCTGGTTCTTCCCTTCATGAGAGCCGTCATCGCCTGCTGTATCTGCTGCTCCGTCCTTGTATCCACAGAGCTTGTGGCCTCGTCGAGAATGAGAATGGGAGCGTCGGCAAGAAACGCCCTGGCTATGGTGAGCAGCTGCTTCTGTCCCTGGGATATGTTGGTAGCCTCTTCGTTGATTTCCATATCATAGCCCTTTGGCTGAGTTTTTATAAAGTGGTCTATATGGGCGGCAGCGGCGGCCTTTTCCACCTCCTCGTCAGAGGCGTTCTTTCTGCCATACCTTATATTTTCTCTTATGGTGCCGTTATTGAGCCAGGTGTCCTGAAGAACCATGCTGAAAAGGCTTCTCAGATTTTCTCTGGAAAGCTCCTTTATATTATGACCGTCTATGGTAATTCTTCCTCCCTTAAGCTCGTAAAATCTCATCAGAAGCTTTACCATGGTGGTCTTTCCGGCTCCCGTAGGCCCTACTATGGCGATTTTCTGCCCGCAATGAGCTGTAAAGGAAAAGTCCTTTATTACATTCTCCTCTTCATTGTATCCGAACCTTACATGCTCAAAGGATACCTCTCCCTTTACCCTTCGCGGATCGAGAACCGTTTCAGGCTCCCTGTCAAGGTCCTCTTCCTCCTCTTCCTCTATGAACTCAAATACTCTTTCCGCCGCGGCCGCCGTTGACTGAAGCTGGCTGGCCACGTTGGCCACCTGAGAAATGGGCTGGTTAAAGCTTCTCACATACTGTATGAAGGCCTGGATATTTCCTATGGAAATTTTTCCGTTTATGGCCAGATATCCTCCGAGAAGACATACCGCCACATAGGCCAGATTGCCTATAAAGCCGGTAAGGGGCATCATGACTCCCGAAATAAACTGAGATTTCCAGGCTGACTCACACAGTCTGTCGTTGTACTCCTCAAAGGTTTTTTCCGATTCCTCTTCTCTGTTAAAGGCCTTTATTATATCGTGACCTGTATACATTTCCTCTACGTGTCCGTTGACATATCCCAGGTACTTCTGCTGATTTTTAAAGTGCTTCTGGGATTTTGACACGATGAGCCTTATGAGCCCCATGGACACAGGCAGCACGAGAACCGCTATCAATGTCATTATCAGACTGATTCTCACCATCATAACAAGTATTCCGACAATGGTTACAATGCTTGTTATTATCTGAGTAAGACTCACTGAAAGAGTCTGATTTACAGTCTCTATGTCGTTTATCATCCTGCTCTGGATTTCGCCGTGAGTCTTGCTGTCAAAGTATTTAAGAGGCAGCCTGTCTGTTTTTACGGACATCCTGTCCCTGAGAGTATATATTATCTTCTGAGACACATCGGCCATTATCCACCCCTGGGCCACTCCGAAAAAGAGGCTGAGGCCGTACATTCCCAGAAGGACAAGGAGAATGATTCCCAGTCCCCGGAAATCCATACTCCCTCCCATTAGGCCTTCAACCACCTTGTCGGTGGCCTCTCCCAGAACCGCGGGGGATATTATGGTGAAAACAGTGCTGGCAACGGCAAAGACAAATACTGCCGCCAGTCTGAATTTATAGGGCTTAAGATATCCGGCCAGGGTTTTCATTGTTCCCTTGAAATCCTTTGCCTTCTCTCCGGGCATCATGCCGGCTCCCGGTCCTCCGTGGCCTCGCTTACCGCCGCGGCGGCGGAAGGCGTTTTTTTCTTCTGACATCAGCTTCGCCCCCTTTCCAGTTCTTCCTCACTGAGCTGTGAAAGCGCTATCTCTCTGTAGACGGAACAGTCTTCCATAAGCTGCATGTGGGTTCCCTTTCCCACCAGTCTTCCTTCCTCCATAACAAGTATCTGATCGGCATCCAGTATGGTGTTTATTCTCTGAGCCACTATTATAATGGTGCTGTCTCCGACCTTTTTCCCAAGGGCCTCTCTCAGAGCCTTGTCGGTTTTAAAATCCAGGGCGGAGAAGCTGTCGTCAAAGATGTATATTTTCGGTCTTTTAACAAGAGCCCTCGCTATGGAAAGCCTCTGCTTCTGACCTCCGGAAACGTTGGTGCCTCCCTGGGAGACCTCCTCCTCAAAGCCGTGTTCCTTTTCCTCTATAAATTCCATGGCCTGAGCTGTTTCCGCCGCTTCCCTGAGCTCTTCATCCGTGGCGTCTTCCTTTCCGTATCGCAGGTTGGAGCCTATGGTTCCGGAAAACAGCATTCCCTTCTGAGGGATGTAGCCGATCATCTCTCTGAGCCGGTGCTGGGAAATTTCTCTGATATCCCTGCCGTCTATGAGTATCCGGCCCTCTGTAACATCGTAAAATCTCGGTATGAGGCCGATGAGTGTGGATTTTCCCGCGCCTGTTCCTCCTATAACGGCCGTGGTTTTCCCCGGCTCCGCCGTAAAGCTTACTCCGTCGATAGTCTTTTCCTGAGCGTCGGGATAGGCGAAGGAAACCTTCTCAAACTCCACCAGCCCTTCGGGCTCCCCGGGATTTACGGGATTTTCCGGATCATTGACCGAAGACTCCACCTGAAGCACCCGGCCTATTCTCTGGGCGGATACAGCCGCTCTCGGGATCATTATAAATATCATGGTTATAAAAAGGAAGGACATTATTACATGCATGGCGTACTGAAGATATGCCAGCATATCTCCTATCATAAGCTCCCGGCTCTCTATAAGGTGAGCCCCGGCCCATATTATAAGAACGCTTACAGCGTTCATTACAAACATGAGGGCAGGCATCATAAAGGACATTGCTCTGTTAACAAACATATTTATTTTGGTCAGCTCCCTGTTGGCTGTGTCAAAATTCCTTTCCTCCTCCTTTTCTGTGGTAAAGGCTCTGATGACAAGTATTCCCGTAAGCCTTTCCTTCATTATGAGATTAAGCCTGTCCAGCTTTTTCTGAAGCACCTGGAATTTAGGCAGAATGAGAAAAAATGATACGGCCATTATACACAGAATCACAAGAAGCGCCAGTCCTATGGTCCAGGAAAGAGAAAGGCTCGTTTCCAGAGCTCTTATGACTGCTCCTATTCCCATTATGGGCGCGAAGCAGGCCAGCCGCAGTATCATTACCGTTGCCTGCTGTACCATCTGCACGTCGTTTGTGGATCTGGTTATAAGGGACGCCGTGGAAAATTCCTCAAGCTCAGCCGCCGAAAAGGACGTAACCTTTTCAAAGAGCGCCTTTCTCACATCCCTGGAGGATTTTGCCGACACTCTGGCCGCGAAAAAGCTGCCTCCCGCTGAACAGACCACCGCCGCGGCGGATACCCCTGCCATTATAATCCCCGTGCGCTTTATATATTCCATATCTGTCGCCACTATGCCGTTGTTTATTATGTCCGACATATATCCCGGCAGGGCCAGCTCGCACATGGCCTGTCCGAAAAGAAGGAGCAGTATAAGGATTATATATGGGCAGTAGGGTCTGTAATATCTCAGAACATACTTCACGTCGTCTTTCCTCCCTTTATTCTCCCTTTCATGTACCGAAAATCCATTTCAGGGAGAGCCTTAAAGCCCGCCTTTTGCTGCTGCCGCAGGGCAAAAGACGGGCTTTTTTTGAAAATTTCACAAGCAGCCGCGCGGGCAGCCGTTTCCGCCGTTCATTATACTCGCGCTTTGAGGAGTCAGTCAAGGCTATCCTCTGTGTGTTTTCGGTGAATTATCAGTCTCCGGCCTCCCTTCCCTTACCAGAGTCTCCAGAACTCTCCTGCTGGCTCCGCTTATTGCTCCCAGAGGCAGACGGCAGTTTCCCACCTCCATACCCGCCATATTCATGATTTCCTTTATGGGTACGGGATTCGTCTCGCAGAAGAGAGCGTTTATGAGATTCAGATATCTGAGCTGAATTTTTCTGGCCTCCTCTGTCCTGCCCTCAAGATAGGCCGCCGTCATTTCATGAACCTTTCCCGGCATGAGATTGGCCCATACGGAAATCGCTCCCGAGGCTCCCATGGACATAAGCGCCACGGTTATATCGTCGTTTCCCGAATATATACTGAAATTCTCTCCCGCCAGGGCCGAGATCCTGGCCGCGTATGACATGTCCCCGCTGGCCTCCTTTATTCCCGCTATATTCTCATGCTTTGACAGCTCCTTTACAGTTTCAGCCTCTATGCATATTCCCGTTCTGGCCGGCACATTGTAGATATAAACGGGAGTCTTTACTCTGTCGGCTATTTTAAGAAAATGCTCCTCCATTCCGGAGGAATTAGGCTTGTTGTAATAAGGAGTTATTACCAGAAGGCCGTCAACTCCCATGCCTTCGTATTTCAGACTTTTTTCCAGGGATCTCTCCGTGTTGTTGGTGCCGCTGTTAGCTATTACCGGTATCCTTCCTCCCGCTGTTTTTACGGCTGTTTCAACAATTTTATCCTGCTCCTCCTCTGTAAGGGAGGGAGTTTCTCCCGTTGTGCCGAGAATGAGAATGCCGTCGGTTCCCTGCGACTCATGCCATCTTATAAGCTCTTCGAGGCGTCTGTAATTAACTCTTCCCTCTTCATCAAAGGGTGTTATCAGCGCTACTATGGATCCTTTTATCATAAATTGCCTCCCTTAAAATCTCAATTTTATATGCTATACATCTTAACTACATAATATGCCCGCCGCTTATTACATGTGTCTTTGGGAAAATGGCTTTTTCTCTTTTTGGTTGACAATTGCCGATGTTTGGTTTACAATTCTCCTTAAGAAAAATCTTCTCTGCGCTTTACGGAAATTTCAAGGAGGTTCGCATGTCTGTAAAGGATTCTGTACTGAAGGCTCTTGAGGCCGGAAAGGGAGGCTTTATTTCCGGAGAGGCTCTCTCCGATTCTCTGGGGGTTTCGAGAACCGCCGTATGGAAGGCCATTAAGCTTCTGAGGGAGGAGGGGTATCCCATAGAGTCCTCCACCAACAGAGGATATATGCTCATGCAGAGCAGCTGGCTCATAACGGAGGAAAGCCTGAGGACTTATCTTCCCGCCCCATACAAGGGAAACGACATATATATATACGATTCTCTTGAATCCACCAACCTTGAAGCCAAGCAGACGGCCCTTGAGGGAGGAGCCCACGGAACAGTGGTAATGGCCCGCCGCCAGACAAAGGGCAGAGGTCGCCTCGGGCGCAGCTTCTTTTCCCCGGACGAGGGCATATACATATCCGTAATACTCAGGCCCGCTCTTGATATAAGCAAATCTCTTCCGGCCACTCTGGCCGCCGCTGTGGCAGTAGCTGAATCCATAGAGGAGGTGTGCGGCAAGGAGGCCCTGATAAAATGGGTCAACGATATATACGTTGACGGCAAAAAGGTATGCGGCATACTCACCGAAGGCATTACCGACTTTGAAACAGGCAGTGTGGACAGCCTGATTACGGGAATAGGCATAAACACCACTGTAAAGGATTTTCCGGAGGAGCTTCTTGATACAGTGGGCGCCGTTACGGGAAGCTATTCAAAATCAGCCCTTGCCGCCTCTGTAATAAGCAAGCTTCTCGATTTTACCGAGGACCTGGATAACAGGGCCTTTATGAAAGCCTACAGAGAAAAATGCCTTGTTCTGGGAAAAACGGTAAACGTATACAGGGGAGCATATAAGGTGGATCCCCAAAAGGAATCAAAAGGCGTACCTGCCAGGGTTCTCGACATAACCGACGACGGCGGCCTTGTTGTTCTTTATTCCAACGGCAGCCAGGAGGTTCTTACCACCGGAGAAATATCCATAAGGCTCAAATGAAAGGAGATCTGAAAATGATGACAGGAGAAAAAAGATATTCAAATACAGCTTACTTGGCTCTATGCGGCCTCTTCGCGGCCCTTACCGCGGTATGCACATATATTTCCATTCCTCTGGGATTCACTCCCGTGCCTGTAAATCTAGCCACCCTGGCTGTTTTCCTTGCAGGAGGAATTCTGGGAATGAAATACGGAACCGTAAGTCTTATGGTGTATGTGCTTCTGGGCGCTGTGGGACTTCCCGTCTTTTCTAATTTCAGCGGCGGTCCCGGAGTCCTGATGGGCCCTACGGGAGGCTATATAGCAGGCTACATAGCCGCAGCCTTTATTGTGGGATTCATATGCGACAGAGCCTTCGCCGCCTCTTTATCGGGACCGAAAAAAACCGCTGTCTGCGTTCTGGCCATGATATGCGGTCTGACCGCCTGCTACTTTCTCGGCACAGCGTGGTTTATGTACAGCACCGGAACGGGACTCATTGCCTCTCTCGTAGCCTGTGTAATTCCTTTTCTTATTGGAGACGGCCTCAAAATCATCGCCGCTTCCCTTCTTGTGGTAAGGCTGAGACCTCTTCTTTTCTGATTTTTTCATAAAATAATCTCTTTAAATATGTGCTATATCCGCCTTTTCTGTGATAGAATCTAAAGGCGGATATTTTTTGTTGAAATTAAATGTTAACCTGTAAAGCTGGTAAGGTATGAAACGATTTTTATTTTTCTGCGCCTTTCTCGCGGCGGCCGCTGTGCTGGCCTTTTTTTCATGGCGCGCTCTTGACGGGGAAAAGGCCGGAAGCCTGGAGGATATAGAGGCCTCCATCGCAGGCGGCGAAGCCTCGGCTATAAATGAAATAATAGATGAAATGACTCTCGAGGAAAAGGTGGGACAGATGTTTCTCGGCTGTTTTTACGACGGCTTTCCCGACCCCTCCCAGGTCTCCGGGCTTCATCTGGGAGGAGTTCTTCTTTTTTCCTCCGCCTTTGAAGACTCTTCTCCCAATGAGACGGCGGCCCTTACGGAGGAGCTTCACAGCTCCATGGATATACCTCCTCTTACGGCAGTAGACGAGGAGGGCGGCACTGTGGTGAGAATAAGCTCTCACAAGGCCTTCAGGTCAGAGCCCTTTAAATCACCTCGTGAGCTTTATAATGAGGGCGGTCTTGATCTCATAATCTCAGATACCCACCAGAAGAATCAGCTGCTGAAAGCTCTGGGAATAGATGTGAATCTTGCTCCCGTCTGCGATATTTCCCTCGATCCTTCCGACTTTATGTACAGCAGAAGCCTTGGTCAGGGCCCCCGCACAACCGCCCGCTACGCCTCCGCTGTTGTCGAGGCATGTCTTGAGGATGGCACGGGGTGCGTTCTGAAGCATTTTCCCGGCTACGGCAGCACCGGAGATACCCACAAGGGTCTTGCCGCAGACAACAGGACCCTGAAGGAAATAGAGGAGCGTGATCTTGTTCCCTTTAAGGCGGCCATAGACGCCGGAGCCCCTGCCGTACTCATTTCTCATAACATAGTTTCAGCCTTTGACAGCAGGAGACCTGCCTCTCTTTCTCCGGCGGTACACGTAGCTCTCAGACATGATCTTGCCTTTGACGGTGTTGTTATAACCGACGATCTGTCCATGGGGGCTGTAAAGGATTATTCTTCCTACGGCGACAGCGCCGTAACGGCGGTTCTCGCCGGAAACGACATGATATGCACAGGTGATTTCGCCGTCCAGAGCAGGGCGCTCCTGGAGGCTGTCCGGGATGGTCTCATAAAGGAATCCCGCATAGACAGCTCCCTGCGGCGCATACTTTTGTGGAAGGCCGATCTGGGGCTTATTGACCTTTCATAGGAGCCATCTCATGGCTTTCACATGTTTTTTTCAAAAAACCTTCACAATAGTATCCCAAAAACGGCATATTCCACTGCTATTATATAGACACAGCAGCAGAAAGGAATGCTGCTGAGACAAAGAGGATACAAGGGCTGCGTAAAAAAAACAACACTTCTTCTTCTCAAATCCCCAATATAAAGCAGCCCTTCCTAAAAAGTCTCTGTTTGTACCCGGGCCGAAAGGTTCGGGTACGACAGAAGCATACACCTCCTACAAAATAGTAGAATAATGATGATGATGGCAAAAGGGGCCGTGAAAAAATGAAATATCATTTTTTTCACAGCCCCTTTTGTTTCCGGGCTTCTTTCTTTTATTTTTCGCGGAGCTTCAGCTTCCGCCTTCCAGGCTCTTTTCCAGAAGTCTGAGAGCCGCCTTCCTGTATTTCTTTGAAAGGGCGCCGGCGGAGGCCATAATGTAATGACTGTCCACCTCTATTCGTCCACCTTCTCCCGGCAGAAGCCGGAGACCCGTATGGTCAAAGGTCAGAGCTCTTTTTATTATTTTCTTTCCCTCCGGAAGACGCGTAAGGGCTCCCCCTGTTCCCACAATGGTCTTAACCCGGGTGAGATCCTTTCCCTCGGCCAGGGCGCTTCTTCCCGATGGTCCGTATACGTAACGGATCCGTCCGGCATGTCTGTCCACTCCTCTGACGGCGGCTTCCTCAGCCAGTATCTCCACCAGCCTTGTTTCCTCTTTATTTTGGGGAATGGCTCTGTAGGACTCCAGTGTCTTTTCGGGATCTATCCCCGAAGCTTCGCAGCTCTGTCTGAAGTCTTCCTCTCCCATGGATTCTATTACGTTGAGCCTGTTGACATAGACTCCCAGGTCCCCCTCCACCGTTCTCTTTGCCTTGGGCTCCGGAGCTGTCATTATTCCCGCCGCGGCCTCTGAGTCCTCCGCCACGGAATGTACGTCTGTAGTGGCTCCGCCTACGTCTATAACCATCAGGTCTCCTACAGCTTCATACAGCAGCTTCGCCGCCTCCATTACGGCTCCCGGCGTGGGAATTATGGTTCCGTTTACCATTTCTCTCACCTGCTCCATTCCGGGAGCCGCTGTTATATGCTCCTCAAATACCTGCTGAATAACCCTTCGGCAGGGCTCCACGTTGAGCCGGTCTATTTGGGGATATACATTTTCCACACAGTAAAGCTTCTGCCCGCTTTTCTCATTAAATATAAGCTTCATCTCTTCTGTGTTCTCGCAGTTTCCCGCGTATATGACCGGCGTGGTCAGTCCCAGACTTCTTATCAGCTCACCGTTGTGCAGGGCGGTGTCTCTTTCTCCGTAATCCACTCCTCCGGCTATTAGTATTATGTTGGGATCCGTCTCCTTTATGGCGGCAAGATCTGTTCTTCTCAGCTTTCCGGCAGTTACCTTCTTTATAACGGCTCCGGCTCCCAGGGCCGCCTCCCTTGCCGCCCTGGCCGTCATATCGTAGACGAGTCCGTGAACTGTCATCCTGAGTCCGCCGGCAGCCGAGGAGGTTGCCGCCATTTCGCCGTACTCCAGGGCTTCCTCATTCTTTTTCCTGCACAGGTCTTCTATGGCTCCCCTGAGGCCTATTCTCACATCTCCCTCAAGCACAGAGGTGGGAGCCTGCCCCTGTCCCAGGAAGACGGGATCATCGCTGTCTATGTTGTTAAAGGCGTTGACTACAGTTGTAGTTGAGCCTATTTCCGCTACGAGAATATCAGCTTTCATTTGTCTCCCCTCTCCTTCTCATGGCTTCCTCCGCCAGGAAGGTGGCTACGTCTATGCCGTGGGAATCTCTGCCAAATCCCCGGTCTATGCCTGTGCTTCTGGCCTCCTCCGGCACTACCTGAGTACCTCCCGCGGCGATTATCACCTTGTCTCTTATACCCTTTTCCACCGCGAGATCGTTTATCCGCTTCATGTTCTTATAGTGAATGTTGTCATGGGATATAATGGTGGAGGCTAAAATAGCGTCGGCGTCCAGCTCAATGGCCGCGTCCACCAGCTTTTCCACGGGAACCGAGGTTCCCAGATATTCCACCTTTACTCCCCATTTTTCTATGCCTCCGTGCTTAATGTTTATTATCTCCCTGAGGCCTACCGAATGCTCGTCTTCTCCCACTGTACCGCATACCACTGTCATGGGATGCTCGCTGAATTCTCTGTAAAGCTCCTCGTCGCTCATATGATGGGGCTCGGGAGGTATCTCAAGATTAGCGGGATCTATGTCAAAGGAAACCCTGCCCTTCATTTCTATTCTGGTCCCCTCCGCTTCCTGAAGAACCTCTCTGTTTATAACCTCGGGATCCTCAAGGCCCAGCCTTCTTCCTATCTCCAGGGCGGCGGCCTCGGCTGCTCTGGCGTGTACGGGCAGACACATGGTCATCATAACGACTCCGTCTCCGCACCATTCCATCTCAGGCTTTAAAGCCCGGCCATCCAGGTACCTTTCCACATTCTCAAGTCTTCTTTCAACACAGTCCTCTTCATCCAGCTCGTCTATATACACGATTTTATCTCTGTCCTCAAAGGTGCAGCCTCCTATAAGAGCCGCCGGGTTCTCAGGATCTCCTCCGTACTGCTCTACATTGTTGTATCCGAAGTGGGCGGTAACCGGGGCCATATAGTCATCCTCTCTTTGGAAAATACAGCCGCTGCCTACGCCTCCATCCGCCTTTCTGGCGATGCCGTCTCCGTTTCTTTCCGGGTACTGAGCGGAATCCACGAAAAAGCCTTCCTCCACAGCCTTAAAGTAGCCGCCCGTCTCGAGGATTTCCTCCATAAACAGACATGCTCTTTCCTTTATTTCTCTGACCTTTTCCCTGAGAGGGCCTTCCTTCTTAAGCTCCACCATCTCCATAAGGCCGTCAAGGCCTACCAGTGTCTGCTTGGCGTTGTCGCAGGCTTCTATATTGTATATGTGCCACGGCACGTTTCTTCCCTCGTCAGGAGTAATTGTGGACTGTATATCGGCTCTGGTCAGCTTTGAGATGAGCATGTTGAGCACATGGGTTACTGTCGCCTCTCTCGTTGAGGAGCAGATATACTTGGTATTCTGCTGAGCTCTCATTTTGTATCTGTCGCATATTTCCCTGAGAGCCACCGCGTAGGGCAGATCCATGTAAACGCACGGGGCGGGAGCGGCTGTGGGCGGTACAGTGGAAAGGCTGATATTTTCAGGCTTTATTCCCACCTTTTCCGAAAAGAGAGCGTTAATGGCGTGCTGAACTATAAGCTCGGGCATCACCTTCCAGGCCTCTCTGGCCGTGGCGTTGGCGTTGTGGGCCCCGTCTATCTGAAGTATTCCGGCCCAGGCCATTATCTTCTTTGACTCGCAGGCGTCCACAAAGGATCTTACACAGTTTATGTCTCTGTAGAGAACGTTGTACTGAGGATCCTGATGAGCTCCGTTTATTCCCTCCTCCGCGAACATTACAGCCACGTCGGGGCCCGCCACTCCTGAAACATACGAATGGTAGTTTATGGGTCTTCCCACCTCGTCCTCTATAATGTCCAGGGCCTTTCTCTGGGCTCTCACCTGCTTCCTTGTAATGGGCACTCCCCCTATTCCCTGAGGGGTCCCCTCCATAAGTCCGTCTATGTGGGACTGCCCCATATGCCTTATTACCATTATGTGATCAGCGCCGTGCCAGGCAGCCATTCTCATCCTTCTTATATCATCCTCGAATCTTCCCGAGGCTATCTCTGTTGTTATAACAGCGTCAGGCTGAGGATCTATGTTTCCGAAATATTTGGCGGGAGGAAGCCCCACGCTGTTTTTAAGAGGCTCCGAGCAGTCGCGATACTCGAAGGGACCCATTTTAAGGCCTGGCGCGTGCTTCCTCCAGGTCCAGCCCCTTCTTCTGGGGCTGTATTTGTCCAAATCCTTGAGGATATTTCTCACATCCAGCTTTTCGTTAGGCTTCAGCTTCATATCAGTCATATCTCTTACCTCCCCTGAACATGGCTGCCGCTTCATCCCAGCCTTCTCCTCCGGCGAGATTCTCCCCCGCCTCTCTTATGGAAATTCCCTTTTCTTTGGCGTATCTGTATACCACATGGCCGGCCCCATGACCCATGAGGCCTCTTTCCATACAGCCCTCCACTATTTTCTGAGTATCCAGAGATGATATTCCCATTCTCAGAAGCACGGCTCTTTCAACAGACGGAGTGGTATGTGTCCTCCCCAGCTCTATAAGGGGCTCCACCACCTGAGCCGTCAGCTCCCAGAATCTGTTGTAAAGCTCTTCATCGGTGAGATTGGCTATATGCTTTCTTCTTTCCTGAAAATCATCTGCTCTTTTCATTGTCTCAGCTCCTTCTTAAGCTCTTCTACAGTTGCTTTTACCCATTGCTCATCCTTTTTCGTCTCAGCCGCAAGGTATTTTATATCCTCCGCGGTGGGATCCATGGTGTATTTTCTCATGTTGACCTTTATAAGGGATCTCCTCCGGTGGTCAAGATCCATATCCTTTGCCTTTATAAGGGATGGATGCTCGGGAATTATGACGCTTTTTCCCGGAATCTCTTCCGCGGGATCTCCCAGTCTTACCTCTATACCGTTTTCCCTGGCAAAGGAAAGCTGTGGCTGCACATGCTTGCCTGCTCCCGTATACTCGGTTTCCTGAACCACTATCATCTCATCCCTGTCCATCTCCTGGGATATGGCAAAGGCAGCCGCCAGAGAGGTGTTTCCCGCAGGGCCCTTTTCGAGACCTTCGAGAGTTGCCAGACACTCTGTTATATAGAAAACGTCTCCCTGAGTTATGGTCACGTATCTGTCCATGTACCTGAGCGGTCTGGCGGCTGATCTCGGCACGTCGGAATGATCGGGATCAACCGCGTAGGGAACTCCGAAGCCCGTATGGCCCGTGGTGCAGGACTTGAGATTAAAGGCCGAATCCGACGCCATATGAAGCCCCGTAAGATCTATGGAGGCTCCTATTATCCTGGTGGTCTTGGCGCCTGCCTTTATAAGGCCTCTGGCGGTTCCCGTGAGATTTCCCCCTCCCGCGTTGGTGCATACTACGGCGTCAGGGTCTTTCCCGTATTTTTCCCTGAACTGCATGGATATCTCATAGCCCAGAGTCTCCACTCCTCCTATGCCGAAGGGGGTGTAAAGAGACGCGTTAAAATATCCCGTTTCCTCCAGAAGAAGTATGAACTTGTAAAAAAGCTCCGGTCCCACTGTAAGCTGCACCACCTCTGCTCCCAGGGCTTCACACTTTCTGGCCTTTTCTATTATTTCAGGCTGGCCCACTCCCTTTGAGTCGTAGCACTCCTGAACTATGATGCATTTAAGGCCCGCCATGGCAGCCTGGGAGGCTACAGCCGAGCCGTAGTTCCCCGAGGTGGCGGCTATAACTCCCTTGTAGCCCAGCTTTTTGGCGTGATATACCGCATTGGCGGCCCGTCTCGCCTTAAAGCTTCCCGAAGGGTTGGCCGCCTCATCCTTTATGAATATTCTCGCCCCCTTACCCTCGGGAGCGCAGGCTCTGGCCAGGGCCGTAAGATTTTTAAGCTCAAGAACAGGAGTGTTTCCCACGTTTACCTCCCGCTGTATTTTCTCCATCTCCTCCAGGCAGTAACCTGTCTCTCTCATCATTTTCTCATAGTCAAAGGCCATGGAGCCTGACTCAAACCTGGAGTAGTCTATGGAAAGAGCGGCGTTCATTACCTGATTTTTTCTGCTCATAACGCTGTCGTAGTCCTGAGGAAGCCCCGCCATTATTTCTCACCTCCAAACACGATTTCTCTCACCTGTCTGTCTACAGCCAGAAGCTCCGGCACACACCTTCCGAAGCTGTGAGTATAATAAGGGTTTACCTCTGTAAGGGTTCCCCTTTCATGTCTTCCGCATACAGTCTCGATCTCAACCTCTTCTCCTATATCTCCATCGTGAAGAAGATATCCCTTTGTCCACATTTCAAGGGGTACCTTTTTAGTATCCTCGGGAAGCTTTCCCGTTCTTTCCTCAGGCTTGAGGATCACCTTGTGAATCCTTACCCAGTCTCCTTTTTTCGCCATTTTATATCCTCCCTTCTCAGACTAATTTCTTTGACGGCTTTATTCTGTCTCTCATATCTCCCATAACGGCTCTTGGAACAGGGAGCGTAAGCATGGTATGAAGCCCGGGCTCCGCGTTTATTACCTGCGGTATCATATTGACGCACATGGCTATGGTTCCCAGGCCCCCCTCCACCTCGGGGCTGTTTACCAGGTTTATGGAAGGAGAGCCTTCTATTTTCACGTAGTCTCCTGTGCTTATTCCCGCCTGCTCAGGCTCTATCTGCTGAGGGTGCTCCATCCTTATTTTTATTCCCCCCTCTAAGGACGCGTCCGCGGTCATGGCCACTCCGGCGCAGGAGCCCGCCGCCGCGAAGCCGTGAGGCGATTTTCTGTCAGTATCGGTGATTATAGGCTCCATGTCCTGGACAAAGCTTTCCACCTTAAGGCCAAGGCCCTCTGCCATCATCCCCACAGATTCGGCGAACCCCACGTGGCCCGACATGGTTCCCTCCTTCTTTCTTTCAGCGAATTCCTCAGGAGATATGCCTATTCCCTGCTCCTCCATAACCGTCTTCCCGAAAGGGGAGAGGGAGTTGACCCGCCTTGAAAGAATATGCTTTACGTCTGTCATGCAGCCTGTCATCACCAGAACGAGCATATCCATTATATGCCCCGGATTTATTCCTGTGCCCAGAATGGAAACTCCGTGTTCAGCCGCCGTACGGTCCAGCTCCTCCGCCAGACGCGGGTTTTTCGCCCCGGGATATGACATTTCCTCCGCTGAGGTTATACAGTTTATCCCCTGCTCAATGATAAATTTTATTTTCGGAAAGGCCTTTTCCGTAAAGGAATCCGTACAGAGAATAACTATGTCCGCAGCTCCCGGCTTTATTATTTCCTCCGCCTCGCTTACTATTATCTCCGGTCTTCCCCCTCTTTCTGTCTTTATATGGTCGTACATGGAGGTTCCCACCTTTTGTCCCATGTCCGCCGCTCCGGCTATATCAACTCCTTTTTTGGAAAGAAGCATGTCGGCTATACCGCCGCCCATGGCTCCCAGTCCCCATATTATGACCTTTACATTTTCCATAGCGCAGTCTCCTTTCCTCTTTATCAGCTTTATTATGCTATTATTAACAGCAATTCCCGTGCCAAACAGGGCTCCTATGTCTGACCCTATCATAATCCCTGTTTTTCAGCAGGTTCACGGTCTGACGTTTTTTTTAGACGTTATTTTTTGATTTTACTGCAAAAATATTTGCAGTATATGCGCAAATATACTTGCGTTTTCTAATGCTGCTGGTAATGTGTCTGATTCATATGAGATCGTATTTTTTTATTTTGTGCTGCAGGTTCTGCCTCAGCATACCAAGCTCCTCCGCGGTTCTCGATATGTTCCACTGGTTTTTTATAAGGTATGTTCTTATGAGATTTTCCTCTATAGAGGCAAGATAGCCTGAGAGGCTCTGTTCTTCACTGTTAAAGCTCTCCTCAGGCCCCGGCGGCCTCCTGTAGCTTCTGCTTATTTCTATGTCCTCAGGCTTCAGAGCATGTCCTTCCTCTGACATTGATACTGCTGACATTATAATGTTTTCCAGCTCTCTCACATTTCCCGGATAATCATAATCCCTGAGCTTTTCCAGTGCCTCCCGGGATATCATCCATATTTCTCTTCCGTATTTTCTGTTGTATTTTTCAAGGAAATGCTCCGCCAGAAGAGGAATGTCCTCCTTTCTTTCCCTGAGAGGAGGAATATTCAGCCCCACTATTTTAAGTCTGTAGTACAGATCCTTTCTCAGGGCTCCCTCCTCTATAAGCTTTTCAGCCGGCTCGTTTACAGTGGCTATTATCCTCACATCCACCGGAATATCCTTATTTCCTCCCACTCGCCTTATATACTCCTCCTGGAGAACCCTCAGGAGCTTTCCCTGCAGCTCATAGGGCATGGCGCTTATCTCATCCAGAAGCAGAGTCCCTCCGTCTGCCTGCTCAAAGAGTCCGGCTCTGTCCACCGCGCCTGTAAAGCCTCCTCTGGCTGTGCCGAAGAGAATTCCCTCAAGGAGTGATTCCGGCAGGGCCGCGCAGTTCTGGGCCAGAAAGGGCTTATCCCCTCTCACTCCGTCATAGTGAACGCTCTGAGCGAAAAGCTCCTTTCCCGTGCCTGTTTCACCGTATATAAAAAGAGAGACGTCTGTGGCTGAGGCTTTTTGAGCCCTTTTTATCTCTTCCCTTAGCAGAGGGCTCTCTCCCTTTATATCATCAAATCTGTATTTTTTTACGCCCTTTCTTTTCCTGCCCTCCTCCTTTTCTCCTCTGTCTCCCAGTATGGTTTCCTCCTGCAGCTCCAGTATGGTGTCGCTCATATTCTTTATGTCGGTTATGTCCTTGGCGATTTCCATGGCTGCCACCACCCTGCCCTCTGATTCTATGGGCACCGTGGTATTGACGGTTGTAACCTGTCTGCCGTAAACATTGAGATATGTCTGTTCCTTGTTTACAGTGGCTTCATTTTTTTTGAGGGCTCTGTAGAGAGTGCTTTCCTCAAGGGGAATATGGGTAAACACCTCCTCAAAGGAGCGTCCGAGAGCATCCTCCACATTTATCTTCTCAAGCCTTGCCATGGCCTCGTTGTATATTATGGTCCTTCCTCCCGCATCCACTACATGCATGGCTTCTCCCAGTATTTCAGCCGCCTTCTGCAGCGCTGCTCTGTAATCCTTGGCTCTCATGACCGTTCCTCCTTTTCCATATACAGACTATATCACAACAGACATATCTCGTGCAAATATTTTTGCATCACTGGAAAACGAAAAAACTTCCCCCTGTCCAAGAGCCGGGCGCCCATTGACATATTTTTTTCTCATGGGTATACTTATAGTATGATGAATAAGAAGATAGTATTTATAGGAAACAGTATAGTAAACGGCTTCCCTTACCAGAGGGGAGCTTCTTTTGCCGGCATAATCGAAGAGGAGACGGGCTTTGAGATTATAAACAGAGGCATCAACGGTCAGACCGCTTCAGAGGTTCTTTCCAGATTCGAGAGGGACGTTATATCCCAGAGGCCCGACATGGTCTTTGTTCTCACGGGAACCAACGATTTTATATACGGTCAGAATATACCTGAGCATGTTTTTTCCATCCTTGAGCTTATGAAGGAAAAGGCTGATGCCGAGGGTATAAGCGCGGTCTTTCTCACTCCCCTGCCCACCGATTCGGAGATGGCCTCCAGGTGCTGGAGAGTGGGGGAGAATATAGACTACGAAAGAATAAACAGGTGTCTTTCGGCTCTTTCCGATATAATAATGGATTCAGGCTTTGATTTTATTGATCTTAACAGCCTCTACAGAGAATGCGGCAAATACTGCGACGGCGTTCATCCTCTTCCCGAGGGCCATCGCTTTATAGCCGACAGAATCATGGAGTATCTGAACCGTATTTAACAGCAAGGAGCGCAGCAGACTATGAGATTGAGAAAAGAAGTGGACGAGATGCAGGAAAAGGATATTCTCCTCATAGCGAAAATATCCGACGCCCTGGCTCACCCTGCCAGAATAAAAATTTTCCGATATATAATGGAGCAGAACAAGAAGCGTCAGAGAATATGCAATAAGGATCTTGTAAATCATTTTGATTATTCTCAGGCCACCATATCCCAGCACGTAAAGAAACTGAGCGACGCAGGGCTTGTACAGGTAAAGAGAGAGGACCGCTACTCCTACTATTTTATACATCTTGGGACCCTCAACGATTACCTTGTGGCCACTAAAAAATTTGAAAATATGTGATCTCCTTTTTTAAAAAGACCCGGTCCAGCACCCGGTCTTTTTCATTGCGGGCCTCTATTTTCAGAGAATCCTTTGATACTGTTATTATCTCGTATGTGGGGCCCTCTCCGTAAAGGCTTCTGGCGTAAACAGGTCCGTTATACCCGTTATAGTAGGCGCTTTTCCTTGCTCCCGAGTTCCCCATGAGATAGACTATTCCGTTTATCCGCCTCGTTCTCATGTACATATGCTGATGACCTGACAGAACCAGATGAGCCCCGCCTCTCTCCATGAGGGGCGTCCATCTGTCGCGTATGCTCCGCGATACCTCCTCATCGTGAATTCCGTAAGGGGGATGATGTATCACCACTATAAGCCACCTGTCGCCGGCTGATTCAAAGGTCTTCTTCAGCCACTCCTCCACGGCCCTCTCACAGCTTTTCCAAAGCTTTTCTCCCAGCCCCTCCCTTCTCTGCTCCGTAAGAAAGGAGCTGTCCAGCATTATCAGTCTGCAGCTTCCGTAATCGAAAAAGAAAAAATTGCCGGCAAGCTCCTCTCTCACTCTGCTTCCTTCCTTTCCGGGGCCCTTTTCCGGCATGGGAAGCATCTTTCTGTAGGTTATGTTGGAGCTGACTCCCTCGTGATTTCCCGATACCGTCATAAGGGGAAGCCCGGCGAAGACCCGGGCGCTGTTGAAAAAGCTGTTCCACTGCTCCGCCTCAAGAGGCTCGTTGACCATGTCTCCTCCTATTACGGCAAAATCAAGCTCACGGTTTTTCCTGTATATTCTGCGGGTCATATTGCCCCAGCTTTTGTAATCCTCCATGGAAGCGTCAAACTGAACGTCTCCCAGATACAGAAATCTCGTTTCTCCCTCCCTGTCAGGGGCAGTAAAGATTTTTCTCCGGTAAAAGCTCTCTCCGTCCCCTGTTTCATAAAAATACTCTTCTCCAGGATCAAGATCTTCAAGGATTGCGTGATATCTGAAGTATTTTCCCCCGAGAGCCCTTTCTGCCTTTCCTTTTATCATCTTCCACCGGTCTTCCTTCTCTTCCGTCCTTCCGTACCTGACCCATTTGGGGCCATGGGCGCTTCCCTTCCAGCTTACGGAAATTTCCCCCTCCCTTTCCCCAAGAGATATAATCTCCTGTCCGCCGCCGGAGCTTTCTTCCGTAAGCCCTCCGGCAGCCTCTTCCTTTATTGCGGGGCTGTCCTCTCCCCTTATTCCCTCCTCCAAAAGGCCCGCCGCTGCTCCTAAAAGCATTCCTGCCGCCAGTAAAGCCCAGACCGTGTATCGCCCTTTTCTCATAAAAAAACCTCCATATGCTTAATATACGGAGGTCCTGTGTCTTTTATAGCTTTTCCCTAAAATCAGTCTGAATTTCCTGCCTGTTCTATACCCATATTGGCCAGCTCATCGGCCCTGTTGTTCATTTCCGTAATGTACCTGAAATCCTCCGGTGAAAATCCCCTTCCGTTCCACTGGATAAACTTTTCATAGAGCTTATCCCTGTCTGTTTTATCGCTGTCAAGGTTTACATGTCCCTTTACCCTGTAAAAGGATATGGTGTGCTTATCCAGATACGATATAAGCTGCTGCCACAGCTCTTTATTTTCCACGGGAGTTTTCTTGGAGGTTTTCCAGCCGTTTTTTTCCCAGTTAAGGTACCATTTTTTTCTGAAGCAGTCCATAAGATAGCCGCTGTCTGAAAAAACCTCTATAATCTGCCCTTCCTTTTTTATGGCCTTAAAGGCCTCAAGAAGAGCTGTCATCTCCATCCTGTTGTTGGTGGTGTTTTTTTCTCCTCCGAAGATTTCCTTGGTGTGGTCTCCGAATCTGAGAATGGCTCCCCAGCCTCCCGTGTTCTCTTCATTCTGATTGCCGGCACAGGCTCCGTCGGTATATATTCTGAGTATTCTGTCCTGTCTCATTATTTTCTCCTGTATTCCTTTCTTCTTAAAAATCTACCATATTTGGAATGTCACGTAAACCTCCCTCCGGCTGAAATCGCGATTTTATTTTACCATCTGCAAAATCGCAGCCCATAAAAAATCTCCCCGGGGATATGACGTCTTGACATTGCCCGGAGCTTTGGAGTATCTTAATAGTGGACAAAAGGAGAAACATCAATGGCACTTAAATTCTGTTCGTTTGCCAGCGGAAGCAGCGGCAACAGCTATCTTGTAAAAACCGGTGAAACGGCTGTACTTATAGACGCGGGTATTTCGGGAAGGAGAATATTCCGGGGACTTGAGGAGACAGAGACCCCCATGGAGGAGGTATCCGCCCTGCTCATTACCCATGAGCATATAGATCACATAAAAAGTCTTCCCATAGTTACCAAAACCCTTCCCAATATAAAGGCCTACGCCAACCGGGCCACCTGGGAGGGCATAGAACGGCCCGTAGC
This sequence comes from Candidatus Allocopromorpha excrementigallinarum, assembly GCA_018714925.1. Classification (GTDB taxonomy): domain Bacteria; phylum Bacillota; class Clostridia; order Peptostreptococcales; family Anaerovoracaceae; genus Lentihominibacter; species Lentihominibacter excrementigallinarum. The sequence goes on along the minus strand of DVMP01000048.1, from coordinate 3,784 downwards.
CGAGGAAAAACGGCGTCTCTTTGTAACGGGAGAGAATTTTCAAATTGAAGACCTTACTGTAAGACCCTTCGCCATACCCCACGACGCGGCTGAGCCTGTGGGCTTTTCCCTTTACAGCGGAGGCCGGCAGATCAGCATCGTCACCGACGTGGGCTGTATAACGGATCATATCTTCAGAGAAATAGTGGACGCTGATCTTCTGGTTCTTGAAGCCAATCACGAGGTGGAGGTGCTTCACATGGGCAGGTACCCGTACAGCCTTAAACGCAGAATACTCGGGGATCACGGACACCTTTCCAATGTCTCTGCGGGAGAGTGTCTCAGCTGTCTTGTGGAGGCAAAGGATAAAAGCCGCCGCATACTTTTAGGGCATCTCAGCAGGGAAAACAACGATCCCTCCCTTGCCATGCTGGCGGTTAAAAACACTCTCATGGAAAAGGATATCATCCCGGGAGACAAGCTTAAAATAGACGTTATTCTCAGAGACTGCCGCAGCTGCGTATACGAGGTATAATATGAACATAAAAATACTTGCTGTAGGCAGCCTGAAGGAAAAATACTGGAAAGAGGCCTCAGAGGAATATTCCAGGCGCATAGGACGGTACTGCGGGCTACAGATACGGGAAATAAAGGAAAGCCCCCTGAGGGCCAATCCCTCTCCCGCCGATGAGGAGGCTGTCAGGGAGGCGGAGGGACGCATGATCTTAGACGTCCTCAAGCCCTCCGATTATGTTATCACCCTGGAAATAAAGGGAGAAGCTCTTTCATCGGAACAAATGGCCTCCCGTCTAAAAGACCTGGGCATTCAGGGGAAAAGCTCTCTGGTCTTTATCATAGGGGGCTCCCTGGGCCTTTGGGATCAGGTCAGCAGGCGGGCCGACTTCAGGCTTTCATTTTCAGCCATGACCTTCCCCCACCAGATGATGAGGATAATTCTGCTGGAGCAGATTTACAGAAGCTTTAAGATAATTAGAAACGAGCCCTATCATAAGTAAGTGAGGTGTGGTCGGAACATGATTTTATTCCTTCCTCCGTGTTAAGAAAATTCCAATGCCTGCGATAACAAAGATAATAGGCGCCGCTCTTACAAACAACCATTCAAATGAGTGAAATGCCACTCCAAGAACAGCGGTTTCAGGATCACTGTAATTCCACTCCAAATAAGGACTCTTTACTATTCCTAAGGCTGCAAAAGCCATTACTGTGACCGCACATAATGAAACAAACAGCCAGCGGACAAATTTTCTTCTCGTGTTTTTCCTTTGTGCCAGCTGCCAATTTATCGCTTCCAATTTTTCGAAAATGGCTTTTATATTATCAGTTTCCGTTTCGGCAACAGTTTCTCCAAGCAATGTGCCCACAGGTGTTTCAAGGGCTTCCGATATGGAGATTAACATATCAGAATCGGGAACCGAGAGTCCCTGCTCCCATTTAGAAACTGTTTGCCGCACGACGTTCAGCTTGACAGCAAGCTCCTGCTGCGAAAGTCCTTTTGATTTTCTGATTGCTTTAATATTTTCGCTGAGCATTAGGACAGTCTCCTTTCTTTCATCACCGTTATTGTAGCCGGAATTGCCCGTTGCCGCAAGCAACGCATTTTAACTTTCATTCTTTTTTAATGGCAATGGAGAAACGGCTCGATTATATATGATTCGCTTTGGTCAAGCATTACCGTAAATCCGGGTAAAGTAGTGATAATAGGCGCCGCATTGGATGATGTTGTTTCCCTCTGATATGAGGAACCTGTCACTTCGCAATAATCTCCGTAACGGGCAAATTCCGCTGTACATAGATTTTACTGCGACTATCGACGACTATCGGCTCGCAAAACCCTTGACAAGGAACGGCTTTTTTGTATAATATATCTTAGCTATATATCAAAGCTATATAAAGTGGAGGATATAAAATGGAACTGACTGTAACGCAGCAGAAGATCCTGAGCAGCGCTAAGCGCTGGTTTTTGGAGAAAGGCTTCAAATCAGCTCCGCTGCGCAGGATTGTGAGTGATGCGGGCTTTACCCTTGGCGCCTTTTATGGCTACTACAAAAATAAAGAGGAACTGTTCTACGCCTTGACGGACGAGACGGCGCAGGGCCTTGCCGCCATTGTCCGCTCCATTGGTGATGACATGCAAAAGCTCCCGCCGGAGCAGATGCTCTTTTCCATGCTTGACTGCTATCTGCGCCGCCTTCCGGAGTTGGCAGATTATCTCTGCGCCCACCGGGAAGAAATGGTATTGCTGCTTCGCTGCTCTGGGGGAACTAAGTATGAAAACTTCTTTGACAACTTCCGCATAGCGAACATGGAACGGATTTCGCAGGGCGTGGAGACGGCTGAACATACGGCAAAGGCTCTGCGAGACATCGATCCCGGTTCCCTCGATCTGATGATGCGGGGCTATTTTGATATACTTGCCCGCATCATTCTGGAAACCGAGGATAAGGAAACGGTCATCCGGCGGATGCGCGATGTGGCGCTGGTATACCGTAACGGAATGCTCAGTTTGATGGAGGAAACGGATCATGCATGAATACTATCGGAACAATATCCTGAAATTAAAAAAGGAAAACGAGGATTATCTTCGCTCTGTGAAAGCGGAGCTGGAACAGAACACCGGCAAACCTTACAGCGAGGTATGGGATGAAGTCTGGGGCTTCTATGAAAAAAATCTGCTGGAGCATTTCCCTTACATCGGCGGGGACCAAGTCAGCGGGACAAAGAATCTCACCGGCGCTTACATCTTTGTGGCGATGGGTGAGGTGCTTAAACGCTACAGCGTATCTGTGGAGGATTCAGCGCATCTGATGGTACTGGCTTATGAGCGGAAGTTTCAGGCTATCCCACGACTCGTCCGGGCAGTTATGAGGAAGATATTTTCATCGCCCAGGCTTGTTACTAAGATGTATCAAAAGAAAGACCGGAAGAATGCGGAGAATGCCGCAAAATATCCCGGCAGCTTTCAGACAAAGACCATGCAGCCGCCCGCAGAGGGCTGCGCTTTTACTTATCATACCCTCGTCTGCCCGCTGACCGACTTCGCAAAAAAATACGGTTACGAGGAATATATGCCATATCTCTGCAACCTGGACTATGTGATGTTTGGTGTGTTGGGCGTACCACTGTATCGTAGGCATACCTGCTTCGCCAATGGCGACTACTGTGACTTCAGCCTGAAGCCAGGTGCGCCGCTGCTGCCATACTGGCCGCCGGTATTTACACAAGGGGATGGGTATCAATAAGAAATATAATATACGGAAACAACTCGCCCAATTCCGAATGAATAAACCGGTATTACAAATCTGATGAAGAAGGAGCAATAAAAATGGCATTCAGAGATAATTTCGGCAATCCGCAGGGATTTATAGGAAGGCTAATGCTTTCCGGTATGAATATGGGGCACAGTCCAATGGCCAAATGGGCATTTACACAATTTGATGTCCCTGATGACGGAAAGCTGGTTGATATCGGCTGCGGCGGCGGATTTAATATCCGAAGATTATTAGAGCGCTCCAGGGACGGTTTTGTTTACGGGATCGATATTTCCAGCACCAGTGTTGAGAAGTCCAAAAAGGTGAATAAAAAGAATATTGATAAAAGATGTGAAGTGCTTCTTGGGAGTGCGGACAACCTTCCGTTGGAGGACAATTCCATAAAACTTGCCATAGCTTTTGAAACCGTATATTTCTGGGAAGATCTGGGGAAATGCTTTGTGGAAGTTAAGAGAACGATTGAACCGGGTGGAAAATTTGTGATTGTCAATGACCCTGGAGATCCTGAAAAACAT
>DVMP01000047.1 GCA_018714925.1 Candidatus Allocopromorpha excrementigallinarum | reverse complement strand
CAGACTTCTGCTGCTTCTGTAGCTTTTCATTTTGGACATTATTATCTTCTTTTCATATTCCTCCACACATGTGCGAAGATCGCTCCTTCCGGGAGTCTCTTCTATGTCGATTTCAAGGCTGTCAAGCTGTTCCATTATCTGTGCTCCGCTTACCTGCTCCCTGTCGGATATTATGGCCAGTCTTTTGATTATATTCTGTAATTCGCGTATATTTCCCGGCTATTTATACCTGTACAAAGCGTCCCAGCCGCTTTTGTCTATTCTCAGATCGGAGTTGAATTTCCTGTTGTATATTTCTATAAAATGCCTGGCAAGAGGAATAATATCCTCCCTTCTCTCTCTGAGAGGGGGAATGGTTATAGGCACTACATTAAGCCTGTAATAAAGATCCAGTCTGAACTTTCCCTCCCTTACGGCATCCTTGAGATTGGTGTTGGTTGCCGTTATTATCCGCACGTCTACAGGAATGTATTTGCTGCTTCCCACACGTATTACCTCCTTGTTCTGAAGGACTCTGAGTATTTTCCCCTGCAGATGCAGCGGCATTATGCCTATCTCGTCAAGAAAAAGAGTCCCCCCGTTGGCCAGCTCAAAGAGGCCTTCCTTTCCTTTTTCCGAAGCTCCCGTAAAGGCTCCCTTTTCATATCCGAAAAATTCCGACTCAAAGAGGTTTTCAGGTATGGCGTCGCAGTTTACCTTTATAAAGGGCCTGTCCTTCCTGTTGCTGGAGTTGTGTATATAATTGGCTATAACCTCCTTTCCCGTTCCCGACTCTCCCTGTATCAGAACGGTTATATCCTTCCCTGCCACGCTGTCTGAAACGGATATAACGTTTTCCATCGCCTCGCTGTCATATATTATGTCCTTGAGGCGCCTGTTTTCACTTCTTTTATATTTTTCCAGCTGACTGCTGTATTCCTTTATCAGCTCCTTGTTTTTTCTCAGCTCTTTTTCAAGTCTGTTTATTTCTGACACGTCTCTTTCCGTTACAACCACATACTTTACCCTGCCGTTTTCAAGAAGCGGGACGCCTGTTACCGTTATTTCCTGTTCCTCATCTCTGCCCTTCTGTATCATGCTTTCTTCTTTTCCGCTCTTTATACATTTCAGAGAAACATCTCCGTTTTCAGTAAAATATCCTTTTTTTATAAGCTCGTTAACGTTCTGCCCGATAAGCTGCTCCTCACTGAATTCACTCAGCTCTTCCGAGGCTTTATTGAGCATCACAATATTACCTTCACCATCTGTTATGAAGACACCGTCCCTTATGCAGTTTAAAAGCCCTCTGACCTCTTCGTGGTCAAAACCCATATCGCCGCCTCCCTCCGTCTCGCCTTTAATATGTATTATTATCAAGACAAGAATCGTCAGTATAAAATCCGGCGCATAAGAAAAAGCAGGGGTCAACGTACACACAAAAAACTCCCTGCTTTTCTGACTTCCTGCTTTTAATCAGAGAAGTGATTCTGAATTGCTGTTTCTGAATTCCTCGGAGAAAAGGTCCTCTTCCTTTGGCTTGTTAAAAGGAAGGGGTCTTGAAACATGGGTAATATTAATCAGATCCTTCCAGTTTACATTGTGAGAAACACTGTTGTTTCCCCATGTTCCGCATCCCAGAGTCATGGTCATAGGCATTCCGTTCTCCCAGGAGCCGCTGTTGCCCACACCCTGAGGCTGATTTACCATCATTCTTGCCACCGGCATTCTGAGAGCCATGCGCTCTACCTTCTCGTCATCGCTTGTGTGTATGCCGCATCCATGTCCTTTACCCATGTAATTCATTACTGCTTCCATTTTATCCATGGCGTCCTCGAAGCTGTCGGTCTTTACCAAAGTGGTTACTCTTGAAAGCTTTTCACCTGTAAAAGGCTGATCATGTCCTATACCGTCGTTTTCCTCAACAAACATGAAGTTTATATCATCTCCGATATCTATTCCCGCCAGTTCAGCTATCTTTGAGACAGGCTGGGCTACAATGTGTCTGTTGAGAGTGTGGTTTTCAGGCCACTGAGGCCACATGGTCTTCTGAAGCTTCTCTTTTTCCACTGTATTTTCCTTTATCCAGTATCCGCCCTGAGCCTGAAGAGCCTTTACAAAGTCATCGTAGCACTCCTTCTGTATGAGCATTACGTTTTCCGTAGAGCAGCTTGTGGCGTTATCAAAGCATTTTGACGTCTTCACCATTTCCGCCACCTTATTGAGATCAGTGGTGCCGTCTACATATACGGCGTCGTTGCCCGTTCCCACTCCTATAGCCGGAGTTCCCGACGAATAAGCGGCCTTTACCATTCCCGCGCCGCCTGTGGCGAGAACAAAGTCGCACTGCCTCATAAGCTCTCCCGAGCAGTCTATACTCACGTATTCAGGCTCTATTGCCAGAATAAGGTCTTCGGGAGCGTTGAATTTCTTAAGGACCTTTCTCAGATAGTTTACTACAAAGGCGTTTACCTTGGCCGCTCTCGGGTGAGGAGAAAGTATTATGGCATTTCTTCCCTTAATAGCGTTCATAGGCTTTACCACCGCTGTATTTTCCGCGTTTGTTACAGGAGCCAGCGCGCCTATTACTCCCATAGGCTTGGCGTATTTTGCCACTTCCTTTTCCTTATCGTATTCTATCAGTCCTACAGATTTTTCATCCTTCATTTCCCGGTAATGGCCTATGGTCTTGTTCCATATCTTGGCTATTTTATCTTCCACATCTCCCATTCCCGACTCTTCCACTGTCTGCTCCGCCACCTTTCTCATAAAGTCGGGGCGTGTTCCGTAATAGGCAATGGCTTCAACCAGCTCGTCAACCTGTTCCTGTGAGTATTTTTCCAAAACCTTCTGAGCCTCTCTCGCTCTTTCCATAAGGCCGGTTACATATTCCGCATAGTTCATTTTAAATTCTCCCTTCTGTCTTCATATTTCATGGCCCGGCATCGCCGGAAGAGGCGGCGTATCAGTCCGCCGCCTTCTCCCTTTTCTTTGGCGGTACTGCTGAGGATCTGTTTTTATTAAGCTATTTCAATTAAAGAGGAATATTGGAATGTTTTTTATAAGGTGTAGAAACCTTTTTGTTTCTTATGATCCTCAGATCCCTGATAAGCCTGCTTCGCAGGTCCTCCGGATCTATAACATCATCTACGATGCCGTATTCCGCTCCTTTGTAAGGATTGAGAAATACTTCTTTATAATGCTCTGTCAGCTCTTTTCTTTTCGCTGCCTGATCCTCCGCCGCGGCTATTTCTTTTTTGAATACAATATTGGCTGCGCCCTCGGCGCCCATTATAGCCAGCTCTCCCGTAGGAAGAGCCAGTACGAAATCAGCGCCCATTCCTTTGCCGCACATGGCGGAATAGGCTCCTCCGTAATCCTTTCTCACTACAACGGTAATCTTCGGCACCGTCGCTTCGGAGTACGCGAAGAGAAGCTTTGCTCCGTTTCTTATTATTCCGTTATGCTCCTGGGCCACTCCCGGAAGATATCCCGGTGTATCCGCCAGAGTTATTATAGGAATATTGTAGGAATCACAGAACCTTACGAATCTTGCCGCTTTCCACGAGGCGTTGACATCTATACATCCGGCAAGAATCCTCGGCTGATTGCCTACTATTCCCACGGTTTCCCCTCCCATTCTGGCAAAGCCTATTACCATGTTCTGGGCGAAGCTTTCCTGCACCTCGAAAAAATCCCCATTGTCCACAAAGCTTCGTATAACTTTTTTCATATCAAAGGATTTCTGAGGATCCACAGGGATAATATCCCTTATCTCAGGTGTTTTTCTGTCCAGAGGATCGTTTTCCGCGTATTTAGGCGGCGCCTGCCTGCTGTTTGACGGCAGGAAGGAAAGAAGCCTTCTGGCTGTGGCAAATCCTTCCTCCTCGGAATTTACCACGAAATGAGCCAGTCCCGTAATCCTTCCGTGTACTCCCGCTCCTCCTATCTCGTCAAAGGTGGTTTTTTCTCCTGTCACCGATTCTATTACGGCAGGTCCCGTTATAAACATCTTCCCCGCAGGGTTCACCTGTATTATAAAATCCGTAAGAGCGGCGCAGTAGGCGGTTCCTCCGGCACATGTGCCCATTATAAGAGATATCTGAGGGATCCAGCCTGAGGCTATGCTGGTCTGTCCGAAGGTGGAACAGTAAGCGTGAAGAGCGGATACTCCCTCCTGTATTCTGGCTCCTGCCGCTTCGTTAAATGAGACTATGGGCGCGCCGCTTTCAATTGCCTTTTCAAAGCAGTTGACTATCTTGTCCCGCCCCGCTTCACCCATGGCGCCTCCCATAATTGTAACGTCGTTAGCATAGGAGAAAACCGGCCTTCCGTCTACGGTGCCGTACCCGCTGAGTACGCCTTCGTTCCCGAGATCCTTTTTATTGAGATCAAAATCCGCACAGCGATTTTTCGTCCATGGCTTCATTTCCGTATAAGTGCCTGCATCAAAAAAGCCTTCTACTCTCTCTTCCGCTGTCAGCTTCCCTCCATTGTGGATTTTTTCCACTCTTTTGGGATCGTTTTTTATTTTCAGTGCCTCTCTCTTTTCCCAAAATTTTTCATATATGTCAGCCATATTTATTGTGCTCCTTTTTACAGTTCCGGTCCGTTAAATTTAAGCTTTTTGCAGCGTATCAGCTTTCCGTCGCCCCTCTTTCCCAGGAATTTTCCATCCCTGAAGACAAGTCTGCCTCTGCTGTAGGTAGCCTGAGGATATCCTTTAAGCCTTACGCCCTCCCATATGGTATGATCCGTGTCTCCGTGCATGGCATCGTTTGTTATGGTGAAATTCTTTTCCGGATCGTATATGACTATATCCGCGTCAAGCCCCGGTCTCAACGACCCCTTAATGTGATCAAGGCCGAAGAGCTTTGCCGGATTAGCCGCGCACAGCTCAACAGCTTTGTTAAAGCTTATCCTGCCCGCCACCGCCTGCGCCAGCACATAAGGGTACATGTTCTCCACTCCCGCGCATCCGTTAGGTATGGTTGTAAAATCTCCGGGAGTACCGTCTTTCTTTACTATGCCCCAGTCTTTTTCCGACTGCTTAAAAGGACAGTGATCAGTGGCTATGGTGGTAATATTCCCGTTTCTTATGCCGTTCCAGAGCGCCTCTCTCGATTCTTCGTTCTTCATTGGAGGAGAGCAGACAAAGTCTCTTCCCCTGTCTCTTTTGTAAACCTCGTTTGTAAAGTGAAGGTACTGTGGACATGTCTCGGCAAATATCGGATATCCTTCATTTCTTGCGGCGGTTACCGCCTCCATACCCATTTTATCAGCCAGATGGACAATATAGAGAGGAGCCTCAGCCATTTTCGCCAGATTTATGGCCCTCACGTCCGCTTCTCCCTCCACCATTTCGTTTTTGGACATGTAGTGCCACCATGCTGATACCTTTCCTTCGTTGAGGTACCGCTTCACAAGATACTCGTTGACGTCTCTGTTTTCAGCGTGCACTCCCACTATGGCTCCGATTTCCTTTGATTTTTCCAGCACCTTGTAAAAGGATCCGTCATCTACGCCAAAGTCGTACACCATGTAGACCTTAAATGACGGTATGCCGTTTTCCACAGCCTCCTCCATGGAATCAAGCATTTCTTCACTGGAAACGTCGCCTACGCCAATGTGAAAAGAGTAATCTACGGCCGCGTCCACCGACGCCATGGCGTCTCTTCTCTTTACGGCATCCAGCATTCTCTCTCCCTGCTCCTGCTGTACAAAGTCAAATACCGTTGTAGTTCCTCCGCAGGCAGCCGACCGTGTTCCGGCGTAATAGTCATCAGAGGATACCGTCCCTCCAAAGGCCAGGGCGAGATGAGTATGCCCGTCAATGGCTCCCGGAAGCACCAGCTTGTTCTGAGCGTCCTCCACAGCGTCAAAATTTTCCTCTTCAAAGCAGCTTCCTATTGCGGCTATCTTACCCTTGTCAACGGCTATGTCAGCCCTGTAGGTCTCAGACGCGGTCACGATGGTTCCGTTTTTTATCAATAAATCCATTACTTTCGCCTCCTGAATTACCTGCAGGAATCCCGTTACGCGAGAATCCTGCAGGGTCTGAATACTGAAATTCTATTCAAAGCTGGTCTTGTATACGATATCTTCCCTGGCGGCTCCTTCATCGAATACCACTTCTCCGGGAGTTATACAGTCGATAACCGGACATACCTTCTGACAGAGATGACAGCCCACGCATTTGTCGGTGTTAAGGGAAGGTCTTCTCTTTTCATCATCCCAGTCAATGGCCTGATGACCTCCGTCATAGCATGAGACGTAGCATCTTCCGCATCCTATGCACTTGTCCTGATTAAAATCAGGTCTGATCTTAAATGTTCTTGTGAACTCCGACGGTGAGGTAATATTAGGCAGAGCCAGACCCACAACCTGGTCAAGGCTTTCAAAGCCCTTTTCCTCCATCCAGTAGGAGAGCCCCGAAATAATATCTTCGATTATTCTGTATCCGTATTCCATAACGGATGTACATACCTGAACGTTTCTCGCTCCCAGCAGAAGGAAGTCGAGGGCGTCTTCCCAGGTGTAAACTCCGCCTATCCCCGAAAGAGGAACGTCCTTAAGTCCCGGATACTGGGCCATCTCCGATATGAACCTCAATGATATAGGCTTAACGGCTTTTCCCGATAAGCCTGAGATGGCCGACTTTCCGTTTACCACAGGCTCTGTAGTCAGCAGATCCTTGTCAAGGCCTATTATGGATTTAACAGTGTTGATGGCCGAAATACCGTCCGCGCCGCCTCTTACAGCTGCCATTGCCGAAGGAATCATGTTTGTAATATTCGGCGTCATCTTCGCAATAATGGCAAGGTCAGTGCCCTTTCTAGCGGCCTTTGTATACTGCTCGACAAGGTCGGGATTGCAGCCTACGTCTGATCCCATGTTGTCACGGCCCATGTGAGGACATGACATGTTAAGCTCAACGCCGTCTATGCCCGCCTGTACGGCGCATTCAACGAGATTGGTCCAGTCCTCATCGCTTCCGCCCATAAGTGTGGCGAATATCCTGTGCTCGGGATAGTCCCTCTTCAGTCTCATCATATATTCAAGATTCTGCTCCATAGTGTTCTGTGAAGCGTGTTCGCAGTTTTTAAACATTGACCACGGACCTCCCATATCGCTTACGCCGAATATAGGTGAAATCTCATGCTCGGGCACCGAATCCTGATTTTTATAAAATACGCCGGCCCATCCTTCTTCAAAGGACTTGGCGATCATGTCATAATTGTTACAGACCGGAGATGATGCGAGGAAGAACGGATTTAAGCATTTCACTCCCGCGAATTCAATTGATAGATCCTTTTTAAATGCCATTTTACTTCACTCCTTTCTCTTCCAGATACTCAATCATGGCAGCCGCGGCCTTCTTGGCTTCGGCAACAGCCTCAACAACTGTCTGTCCGCCGTTTACAATGTCTCCCGCCGCGAAGATTCCGCCGCCTGCGGAGCCATTGTCGTCAACCGCGATAGTTCCCTTATCTGTAAGCTTTACATCGGCGACAGCCTTCTGATCCTCCGCCTTCTGTCCGGTAGCGAACACCAGAGTATCTACGCTCAGCTTCATTTTAGCGGAAGCGTCTCTGAATCCGGCGGCTTCAATCCACTGAAGCCTTCCCTCTCCTACGGCGGCCACAGGATAAAATCCCGTGGTGATTCCGATTCCAAGCTTCAAAGCGTATTCAAGCTCTGTCATTTCAGCCGGAGCCTCTTCAATTGAACGTCTGTAGAGAATCCTTACGTCTTCCGCGCCAAGGAGCTTTGCCGTAACCGCGCAGTCAACAGCAACGTCTCCTCCGCCCACAACAGCTACTGTTCTGCCGGGATCGAAGCCTTCTCCTTTTTCTCTCGCCTCTTTCAGGAACTCTATGGCTGAATAAACTCCCTTAAGGTCAGCGCCTTCAATTTCAGGAATATTGGCTGCCCAAAGACCTGTTCCCACAAAGACAGCATCGTACGAGTCAAGGTCTCCCGCCTTAACCTCTGTATTAAACTTGAATTCAACGCCGAGATCTGCGATAAGCTCTACATCGTAATCTACCACCTCCTGAGGAAGTCTTGACGGAACGATGCCGTAGGTCAGCACTCCTCCGGCTTTGGCTTCTCTTTCAAAAACAGTCACCTGATATCCAGCCTTGGCCATTTCAGCGGCACATGCCAGAGAGGCGGGTCCCGCTCCTATACAGGCGACCCTGGCGGCTTTCTTTTCATCCGGAGCTTTGTTGATTTTCATATCAAAGGCCTTTTCCTGCTCCACAAGATAGCTCTGAATTCTTCCGATCTGAATAGGCTTGTCTATTCCGCATCTTGAACATGCTTCCTGGCAGAGCCTGTCGTAAGGACATACCTTGGCGCAGCTTCCGGCCAGAGGGTTGTTTGATCTGATGGTTTCAACCGCGCCCTTGACATTTTTGAACTTCAATGAACGGATAAATTTCGCGGGATCTGTTCCCGCAGGGCAGGCCTTGCTGCACGGCGCGTCGTAGCATACCAGGCATCTGGTCGCTTCTTCCATGGCCGTTCTCAAGTTATAGCCCTGAGCCGCTTCCTCGCGGTAACCCTTTTTCACAACTTTACTCAATGTAACTCACACTCCTATCTAAGTTAAAATTCCAATGCTTTAAAATCTTCCTTCTCCATCTCGCTTGCTGTCAGGAATATAGCCGCGTTTCCGGCCATAGCTTTTTCTATGAAGTCTGTCCTGCACTTGTCATAAGGCGTATGAGCAAACTGCTCCTGCATACCTGAATATCCTATTGTCGGCTTTCTGTAATGTCCGGCTGTTACAGCCGCGTCCGTGGCAAAGGACCAGTATCCGTATTTAACAGGCTGTCCCACATTTTCCAGAGCTGCCGCGCAGGCCTTTGTGAAAGGATGATCCTTCTTTATTTTCCACGCTTCAGTGTATTTATAGCCTTCCATAACTTCACCTGTATAGCATTTGTCAATGCAAGGCTTTACCTCTATCTTCGCCCTGAACTCAGGATCCTCCGCCGCTACGTCATCCAGCACCTTCTGCAGGATCTTCATAGCGCTTTCTTCAGTTTCACCGATCATGGTTCTTCTGTCATATGACAGGAAGCACTGATCCGGAACTATTGACAGAGCCCCCGGGGAGCATTCTATTATGTTAAGAGATATGGACGCAGGCTCCATTTCCCCGTCAGGATCCTCAGGCAGGTTTGGGATTACCTCGTTCCTGATTTTCTCTATTACAGGGATCGCCTTATATATGGCGTTTATACCGTTCTGAGGACAGCTTCCGTGGCTTGTTCTTCCGTATACCGTTATCAGATATTCTATCCTTCCTCTGTGTCCCAGATACAGGCTCAGGCTTGTGGCTTCCGAAGATACCATGGCGTCAAAGTCCAGGCCTCTCTCAGGGAAGGTCTCCGCCAGAAGCCTTCTGGTGCCTCCGTTCTGTCCCGACTCTTCATGTACCACTCCCGTGTACATAAAGTCGCCCTTGATCTTTATGCCTTTTTCTCTCAGCTTCAGAAGTATTCCTCCCGCGTAAATCTGAAAACCATGCCCGCTCTTTACATCAGAAGCTCCTCTCCCGTGGATGCACTCAACCATCTCCTTGGCGGTATTATCTATATTGTCACATTCACATACGTCTATTTTACCGCCGTAAGGATCATAGCCTTCCCAGTTATCGGGATCTCCGGGAGAAACATGGTCCATATGGGAGTTGTACATGATTACAGGGCCCGGTTCGTCTCCCTTGATAATGCCGATTACGTTGCCGTATTTATCCCTGCTTATATCATCATATCCTAATTTTTCCATTTCTGCCATAAGAATCTCGGTAAGCTTATATTCATCCCCGCTTATAGATGGAGTCTGTATCAGCTTCTGTATGAACTTGACGCAGTCTTCCTTCATTTCTTTTGCCAGCTCGTTTATAAGAGCATAGGTTTTCTCGTCATACATTTTGTATCTTTGCCTCCTTGTTTGTCATCAGTAAGTTTTTTCTGTTATCTCGTTGAATTTCTCCTCTGAGATATATGATTTCTTTTCGCTCTTCATAAGTATCACATAGAGCACGAAAGCGATAATGAATCCTACTACGTAGCTGTTGGCGCTTACCCACATGGTGAAAGCTCCTCCTATTCCCAGATCTCCCAGCAGAGGGATGATAAAGGCCGCTACCCAGGCTACGATGGCTCTTATGTTCCAGCCTCCGTTGTAGTTATATGTATCGTCATTCTCATCGTAAAGGGCCTTTACGTTTATTCTCTTCTTCTTTATTACGAAGTAGTCAGCCACCAGTATGGCCGCTACAGGACCGAGAATCGTACCGCAGGTACCCAGCCAGGTGAACATAAATGACCCCGCGTCTCCGTATATCCACCACGGTCTGTAGACGATACACAGAATACATGTGATGATAATGCCCCATCTGTAGCTGATCTTTCGAGGCGCCAGATTGGCGATGCCGTTTGCCGGAGCAACCACGTTGGCAGCCATGTTTGTTGTAAGGGTTCCTATGATTATTCCAAGAGATACGATTACCACCAGGAATTTGTTGTTAAGCTGCAGAAGCACTGCCGTCGGGTCGTACTGAGCCACGCCTGTGGTAACCTCTGTAACCTTGGCAAACATAGCTCCTATTGTAGCCAGAACTATAACTGAAGGCAGCATGGCGTAAAGCTGTCCTCTGAACTGTACCTTCTGTGATTTGGCATATCTTGAGAAATCAGGTATGTTAAGAGCCAGAGTTGCCCACACAGCTATGTTGCTGGTAATTCCTGCCAGGAATACATAGAGAAAGCCTCCGTTAGCCTCCAGAAGAGCCTGGTCATTAGGAGCAAAGAACATATCTCCTACCGAAACTCCGTTGGCGTTTCCTTCGGCAACTATCCAGAATATGAGAGCTATACAGAGAATGCCGAGTATAGGGCTGCCTATATTTTCAAGCCACTTGATTCCCTCCGAGCCCTTGAGCCCCAATATAAGGGTAACTATAAGGAAGAGTGCGAAGCCCACATACCTTCCCGTGCCGTCTGTATCCCAGCTGTCTGAGAATACCGATATAATAGATGAAAATGCCGCTCCGCCTACCCAGCACTGAATGGCGCACCAGCCGGCCGCTACGAGAGCCCTTAAAAGAGACGGGATCTGAGACCCCACCTTCCCGAAGGAAATTCTGGCGAAAACAGGGAAAGGTATACCGTACCTTGTTCCTGCGTGAGAGTTGAGCTGAAGCGGTATAAGAACAATGGCGTTTCCTATGAGTACGTTTATAAGTGCCGGTATAGGAGCCATTCCCAGGGCGATAAGAGCCGCCGCGTAGGAAAAGCCCGTTATACATATAACCATTCCCACCCACAGCATGGCGACACTGTAGGTTGTCCATGTTCTCTCCGACTGAGACGTTGGAATCAGGTCATCGTTCATGTACTTTGACCCTGCCAGCTCCTTCAGGCTGTCTTCGTTTAATACAAACAACCCTTCACTAAATTCTGTTTGAGTATACATGTTTTTTCCTTTCTTACCTCTCTTACATTAATACGATCGTATTTCAGCATAATAATGGCCATTATTATTACTCGCCCTTTAATACGGCAAATCTCGTGCCAAAATAATCAAAAAACTCTCTATATTCCCTTTTCCAAAATGACACTGCTGAGTTTTTTCAAGGGTTTAA
>DVMP01000046.1 GCA_018714925.1 Candidatus Allocopromorpha excrementigallinarum | reverse complement strand
CAGTTTAATATAAAGTCTGTCCTCCGATCTTCTCCCGCATTATGGGCATCACACATTGACATGTCTAACTTGCTCTTCAATTATCAATTATCGCAGAAAGACAACTGGCACTCTTTCAGGTTATCCTTTCAGGAGTAATCACTGCCCTTCTAATTAATAGACAGCGAGAAAGGGTGTTTTGTCGGTCACTTATTAAACTTTTTTATTTTTTCATAGTAAAAAGCACCCACCATTTCTGATATATGCTAAAGCGCACAATTTTTATATATTTGATTTCTCTTTTAAATACAAAATAAATAACATGACAGATTACAACAAATTTTTTACTGTTTTTTGTCTTTTTTATTTTTTTCATGAATCGCTGAAACCCTTGTAAATACAGGCTCTTCGCTATTTTAATTTTTGTAGCAGCGCCACACATTCTGTGTGCTTTGTCCCCGGAAAATTGTCAAAGGGCTTCACAGACACGGTTCTGTAGCCTCTGTGCTTGAGATAATACAGGTTATCTACCAGGGATTTAGGATTGCAGGATATATAGACGATGTTTTCCACTCCGTACGAGGCTGTTTTGTCAAGAGCCTGAGGGGATATTCCCACTCTCGGCGGATCCACAAATATAATGTCAGGCTTTTCTTCAAGACCCTCCATAACCTCAAAGGCGTCTCCCGCAATGAAGCGGCAGCTGTCAAGACCGTTCAGCCGGGCGTTTTCCTCCGCCGCCCTTACAGCCTCCTCCACTATTTCTATTCCCGTTGCCTTTGCCCCCTTCGCAGCTATTGCCTGGGTTATGGTTCCCGTGCCGCAGTACAGGTCAAGAGCCATCTTATGCTCAAGACCTCCTCCAAGCTCTATGGCATATGAGTAGAGATTTTCCACAGCCTCTATATTGGTCTGAAAAAAGGAAAAAGCGCTCACCTTAAACCTGAGGCCCATTATCTCCTCCATATACCAGTCTCTTCCGTATATAATATTCATACGGTCGCAGTATACCGCGTCTGCCAGTCTGTCGTTAACGGTGTGAAGTATTCCCACCACTCTGTTTTCAAGAGGAAGGGAAAGGATCATCTCTCCAAAGGCCTCCTCGTCAAAGCCCTCCTCGGAGCTGGTAACCACGTTTACAAGAAGCTCCCCCGTTCTTACTCCGCGCCGGACTATAAAATGGCGCATAAGTCCTCTGTGGGTTCTCTTATGATAGTGGGAATATCCTCTGTCCGAGCAGAAGCTCAGGGTTTCCCTGAGAAGTATATTAAAGTCCTCGTGTACCAACTGGCACTGATCCACTGTAATTATCGACATGAAATGCTTCTTTCTGTGCATTCCCAAAGTCATGGGGCCGCCCTTCTCCATATCCCCGAAGGTGTACTCCATCTTGTTTCTGTATCTGTATCTTGAGGGCGCCGGCTCTATGGGAAGTATTTCTCCGGCCTCCACATCCTTTTTCTCAAGAAGACCTCTGACCTCGCCTTCCTTGTTGCTCAGCTGCTCCTTATAGGGAACCCCCTGATAGACGCAGCCTCCGCAAAGCCCTGTATCTCTGCATATATCCATAATTTAAAACCTTCCGTACTTTTCGTAAAACTCCTTCTTATATTCGAGAAATCTGTCCTCCTCTATGGCGCTTCTTATATTTTCCATTGTTTTTATAAGAAAACGAAGATTATGGGTAGTCATAAGCACAGAGGAAAGCATCTCGTTGGCTTTGAAAAGATGCCTCAGATAAGCCTTTGAATAGTTTCTGCAGGTATAGCAGTCGCACTCTTCATCGAGAGGAGAAAAATCCCTTTCATAGGCAGCGTTCTTTATGTTGACCCTTCCCCTTGATGTCATCGCCATACCGTGTCTCGCTATTCTCGTAGGAAGCACGCAGTCGAACATATCTATGCCTCTTTCCACTCCCTCAAAGAGGCAGTCCGGGCTTCCCACACCCATAAGGTATCTGGGCCTGTCGGAAGGAAGCAGGTCTACACAGTCATCCATTATTTCATACATGAGCTCCTTGGGCTCGCCTACGCTGAGTCCTCCTATGGCGTATCCCGGAAGATCCAGCTCCACGATTTCCTCGGCGCCCTGCCTTCTCAGGTCTTTGTACATGCCTCCCTGCATTATCCCGAAAAGAGACTGTTTCTCAGTGTTCTTATGGTAGTCTTTACATCTTTTCAGCCATCTGGTTGTCCTCTCCAGAGAATCCTTCACATACTGTCTGTCCGCAGGGTAAGGAGCGCATTCGTCAAAGGCCATGATTATGTCGGAGCCCAGAGCGTTCTGCACCTCCATGGACTTTTCCGGTGAAAGCATGTGCTTTGATCCGTCTATATGAGATCTGAACTCGACTCCTTCCTCTCTGATCTTTCTCATAGCCCCCAGACTGAAAACCTGAAAGCCTCCGCTGTCCGTAAGTATGGCTCCGCCCCAGTTCATAAAGTCATGGAGGCCTCCCGCCTCTCTCACCACCTCATGTCCCGGCCTTAAATACAGGTGATAGGTATTTGAAAGTATTATATCAGCGCCCATGGCCCTTACGTCTTCCGGCTTCATGGCCTTAACCGTGGCCGCCGTGCCTACCGGCATAAATACAGGCGTCTGTATGGTTCCGTGGGGAGTATGAACCATTCCTCGCCTTGCCTTTGTTCTCTCATCCTTTTTTATAAGCTGGTATGTAACAGCGTTCATTTTTTCCTCCGTATGTCCTTTTAGATTCGATAATAATCATACCATAAAAGGGGCTTCTTTCAAAGAGCCGCCTCTCTTTCCCTGTCCGTCTCCGCTACACATGAATTATTTTCTCCAAAAGCTCCCGTGGTGTGGATACCACAGCGGCTTTCTCAATGCTCTCAAGGAAGTCTCTGTCTCTGAATCCCCAATCCACCAGTATACAGTCTGCCCCTGCGTTTTCCGCCGTTTCCGCGTCCACCTCGGAATCTCCTATGTAAACCGTCTCCTCTCCTTTCACGCCAAAGCTTTTCATTACCTCTTCCACTGAATCAGGATACGGCTTTCTCCTTACTCCGTCTTTCTCTCCTGCCGCCATTTCAAAGAGGCCGCGAAAATACCTTTCACACAGCTCCCTTACCGCGTAATCTCTTTTATTTGACACCACGGCTGTGTGTATTCCCTTTTTTCTTAATTCCTTTATCACTGAAAGTATTCCTTCATATGGCTCTGTATGATCTCCCATATGCCTGCTGTAATAAAGATTGAAAGCTTCAAAGACTCTTTCCCTTTCAGCCGGACCGGCCTCCTCAGGCACGGACAGCTCTATGAGCCGTCTCAGTCCGTTTCCCAGGAACCGCCTCGCGTCGCTTTCGCTTCGTTCCGGCAAGCCGTTTGTCTTAAGGGCATAATTCAGCGCCTCTGTAAGATCCTCAAGGGTATTGAGAATTGTTCCATCCATATCGAAAATGGCAGCTTTGTATTTCATAGTCCTTTCTCCCGCGGCATATGCCGTTTTTACCAATATAAAAGCTCCGGATGCAGCATCAGTACTGCTGATTTTACATCCGGAGCAAAGCCCTTGTCAATGGCTGAGCATCAGCTCTTTTTTTGTTATGCTTTTTCTATTATATCGAGAACCTGACCAATATCCTTCCTTCCGAAGGTTACATCTCTTCCGTTTATTACCATGCACGGGACGCTCATTACATTGTATTTTTCCTTCAGTATGCCGAAATGATTTATATCATATACTTCAGCCGTCACCTTATGGTTCATGGAAGCGATTTTCTGAGCTGCCGTAACAAGCTCCGGGCACATGGTGCAGGAAAGGGAAACCAGTATTTTTATATCCGTTTTTCTGTCTATGGCCTTTATTCTCTTCTCCAGTCCCTCCTCCAGAGACTGTCCCGGCCCTGCCGCGTTATAGATGCCCAGTATAAAGGACGTGAACTCGTGCCCTCCCGGCGCTCCGTGAAAGGCAAGGCCTGTTTCCTTTCCGTCCTCTCTGCATATTTTTACCCACGGAAGCTCTTCTTCGCTGCCCGCCGGAGCCTCTCTCAGCAGAGTTATTCTGTCGGTCATGGAAGCCATTTCCTCCATATACCCTTCAAGCTCCGCTGATACGGGCCTGTCGTCAAGACATATTTTCAATACAATACTGCTTTCCATACGGGAGAACACGCCTTCAAGCTGCGCCTTTGTGTCCTCGTCAAAGATGGAGTCTTCCGCTCTTTCATTCTTCCCCCTGCTCTCAGCCTCCTTTTTATCCGAAGCCAGCCTTGTTACAGGGGCCTTTGGCCGTATGCCTGTCCGCTCCTGCATGGCTGCCGCGTATTTTTCCATCTCGGTAGCCGCTATGGCTCCGTCGCCTGCGGCGGTAACCATCTGTCTCAGAGGCTTTACACACACGTCGCCTGCCGCGTAAACCCCGTCGGCGCTTGTCTTCTGGGCCTTATCCGTTATTACATAGCCCTGCTCGTCAAGCTCCGCTATACCCTTAAGCAGCTCCGTAGCCGGCTCGTAGCCGGCAAATACAAATACTCCGAAGGTGTCGTCGGGATCAGCGGTGTAAAGGGTTTTCTCTCCTGTCCTTCTGTCATGATATTCCAGAGTTCTCAGCACAGAATCTCCGGTCACGCCATCCACCTGAACACCTGTAAGCACAGTTATTTTGCTGTTGTTTCTCGCGGCGTCCGCAGTCGCCTTTGCGCATGTGAAATCATCGCCTCTTATGAGAACTGTAACATGCCTGGCGTACTTGGTGAGAAACACGCTTTCCTCGGCAGCGGCAAAGCCGCCTCCTATTACAAAGACGTCTTTGCCCGTAAAAAACTCTCCGTCACATGTGGCGCAGTAGGCCACGCCGTGCCCCCTGAATTCCTCTTCACCTTCAAAGCCGACCATTCTCGGATGAGCTCCAGTCGCCGCCAGTATAGTAAAGCAGGAGATATCCCCTCTTCCTGTGCGGACCGTCTTTATATCACCCGCAGCCTCTATGCTTTCAACCTGAGCCAGCATAAACTCAGCTCCGAAGCTCTGAGCCTGCCGCCTCATGGTATCGGTAATCTGAGAGCCGCTGGCTCTGCCTATTCCCGGGTAGTTTACCACCTCAGAGGTTATGGTGATCTGTCCCCCGAAATGCTCCTTTTCTATGACAACGACCCTGTATCTGGCCCTGGCCAGGTAAATGGCAGCCGTAAGACCTGCCGGGCCTCCTCCTATTATGACCGCGTCATATACGTTATCTTCGTTTTTCCTAACCACGTCTAAAGCTGACCCACCAGATCAAGACTCGGCCTTAAGGTGTCCGCCCCCGGCTGCCATTTGGCAGGGCAAACCTCGTCTCCGTGCTCAGCGACAAACTGACACGCCTGAACCTTTCTGAAAAGCTCATCAGCGTTTCTTCCCACGTTTCCGGCATTAACCTCATAGGCTACGATTTTCCCTTCAGGATTGACTATAAAGCTTCCTCTCTCAGCAATCCCGTCAGCCTTAATATAGACCTTAAAATCCTTTGCCAGCGCATGAGTCGGATCCGCTATCATAGGATACTTTATCTTCTTTATACGATCGGAAGCATCCTTCCACGCCTTGTGAACATAATGAGTATCGCAGGAAACGGAATAAACCTCGCAGCCCGCCTTCTTAAACTCCTCATACTTGTCCGCCAGATCCTCAAGCTCTGTAGGGCATACGAAGGTGAAATCCGCCGGGTAAAAGAAGAATACGCTCCATTTCCCCAGTATATCCTCCTTTGTAATTGTCTTAAATTCATCCTCGTGATACGCCTGAACCTTAAAGTCCTTTATCTCCTTGTTTATCATGGACATTTTAATACCTCCTTTAATTCTTTCCTTTTCTCAGCTGAATAAAAGCTCTCTTCTTAGTTAGATATAACTAACTTATTAATATAAACTATACAATAGTGTACCTGTTTTGTCAAGTTGTATTATTGATACATATTATCAATAACTCTCCTTTGGCATCCTCTGACAGCGGGCGGCCTCTTCCATGGATTCCGCGGCCGGCAGAGGCTTACATCTGCATAAAAAAAGAGACAGCGCCTGCACGCGTGTCTCCGTTCGTTTACTTCTTTTTTATTTGCCAAAGTAACCCTTTATTTCCTCCATCCTCTCCGACTGCTTCACATGGAAAGGACATCTCCTGTCACAGTGGCCGCACTTTACACAGTCGGAGGCCTTTTTGCCAAGATTGGAGTAATGATCGGCCGCCAGTATATCTCCTGCCCGGGCCAGGTCGTAATACTTGTTTATCAATCCTATATCAAGGCCTGCCGGACATGGCTGACAGTGATTGCAGTATACGCATCTTCCCTCTGTATCCTCCGGCGCCAGCTGTGAAATAAGAGAATAGTCTCTTTCCTGGGGAGTGGCTTCAAAAAAACCGAGAAGCTCCTCAAGATCTCTTCTGTTCCTCACTCCCGGCACAGCTGTAATAACCGCCGGCTTGTCCAGGGCGTACTGAAGACACTGATAACGGCTCAGTTCACGGCCAAATGGCGAGGTTTTCCTGTTCAGCAGCTGCCCTCCTCCAAAGGCCTTCATTACCGATATTCCCACCTTTTCAGCCTGGCATCGCCTGTAAAGCTCCGCTCTCTCCGATACGCTCCCTATGGCATACTCACCGTGGCGGTAATCGTAGGCCGGATTTATACTGAACATCATCATATCAATGATTCCCATGTCCAAAACCCTGTTTCCTATTGACGGAGTATGGGTGGAAAGTCCCAGGTGTCGTATAACCCCCTTTTCCTTCAGCTCCATCATATATTTTAAGGTTCCTTCCTTCTCGGCTCTTTCCAGATCCTCCTCTTCGTCTATGCAGTGGATAAAGCCAAAGTCCGTATAGTCTGTTTTCAGAGCCTCAAGCTGCCAGTCCACAGACCTTTTTATCTCATCCAGCTTAAGGCTCCAGGCGTACTTTCCCGTATTATACAGAGCTCCGAAATGTATCTGATAAAACACCTTGTCCCTGATACCGGAAAGAACCCTTCCGTATACGTAAAAGGGCTCTCTGTCCGAGGAGGCCATATCAAAATAGTTTACGCCCCTTTCCACGGCCGTTTCAACTGTCTTTTCTGTCTCTTCTTCGCCGGAAGCTCCAAGAGAGCTTAATCCCAGACCTATTACGCTTATCTTTTCATTCCCCCTGGGAAGTCTTCTGTATTCCATAATCCTTTCCTATATTCCCTGATTCTTAAGCCATTTTTCAAGCTTTTCACGTGACTGCCTGCCATTGAGCATTCCGCCCTTTTTTACAACGGCTCCCCTGCATACCTGTCCCAGGGTTTCATCTGCGTCTCCCAGTCCGCTTCCCCCTGAGGTGGCGAAAAGGATAATGGTCTTTCCGCTGAAATCATAGCTTTCAAGAAATGTTTTTATTATAGTCGGAGCCGTATACCACCATATAGGAAAGCCCAGAAGTATTACATCGTAGTCTCCCATGCTTTCAAGCCTGCCTGCTATGGCCGGACGGGAATCGGGATCCCTCATCTCCACAGTGCTTCGACTCGTTTTATCTGTCCAGTCCAGGTCGGCCGCCGTATAAGGCACCTCCGGCCTTATCTCGTAAATATCGGCTCCCGCCGCTTCCGCCAGCGCCTTCGCTGCTCTTTCCGTTACACCGCTGGCTGAAAAATACGCTACCAGTACCTTTGACATATAAATCTCTCCTTTCCTGCTTTCTGAAACTATTTTAATCCTTATTCCAGGATATGTCTAATACCCGTATCAAATCCTTTACCATGCTCCTAAGGTATGAAAAAACCGACCTCCCAACTGTTAGATATTTAGGTCTAACTTTTGGGGGGGTCGGTTCAGTCTGACCGCGGTTTTTCATAATACGGAAATCAAAGAGCCCTTATTTTTTCTTCACTGAGCCCTGTGGCCTCGGAAATTCTCGCCGCCGGCTTTTATTCCTTACAGGCATTCCATGAGTATCTGGTATATCTCGTCGTGAGTAAGCTCCTTAGGGCCTGTTTTTATAATATTGCAGCTGTCAGCCACCTCTCTCAGAAGCTGAGGAGTTATTTCCCTCTTCGTCCTAAGCTGTCCCAGCTTTGAAGGAAGGCCGCACTGTGATATGAATTTCTCAAGAGCTTCTATTCCTTCTTCCGCTGTTTCTTTTCCGAAGACCTCCGAGGCAAATCTCGCGAACTTCTCCTTGGCTCCTTCCGCTGCATGTCTGTAGTAAGCGGGATGTATTACAGCCAGCCCCTGTCCGTGATTACAGTCTGTATAAGCCCCAAGCTGATGCTCTATCTGATGAGCCTGAAAATCAGTTGCCCTGCCCACCTTGAGGATGCCGTTTTCCGCCATTGCCGAATCCCACATGAGATTGCTTCTCGCCTCCATATCGTCTATATCCTCAAGAAGGCGCTTCATATTGACTACGGTGTTCTTCATTATGGCAAGGGCCACATCGTCTGACACATTGTCCCTGTCTGAGCTTCCGAAATACGTTTCCATAGCGTGACTGAGAGTGTCAAAAGCTCCTGATATTACCTGCATGGAAGGAAGAGACCTTGTGTATTGGGGATCCAGTACGGCAAATTTAGGAGGAGCTGCAAAAAGTCCTGTCTTTATTTTCATTTCCTCATTGGTTATAACAGCTCCTCCGTTCATTTCCGCCCCTGTTCCCGAAGCCGTTACCACAGCTCCCATAGGCAGCACCTCCGCCGGCGCCTTTCCGCGGCTCATCTCCATATCCCATATATCCTCATCGGTCTTTGCCTGAGCGGCCACGATCTTGCAGCAGTCCGCCACAGAGCCTCCTCCTACGGCGAGAATAAAATCTATATTGTTTTCCCTTGCCAGCGCGGATCCCTCCTGTACCTTGGCATAGGTAGGATTTGACATTATTCCCGAAAATTCCGTTACTTCCTTTCCCGCATTTTTGAGAATACCCTTTATCTCTTCATATATTCCGTTTTTCTTTATGGAGCCTCCTCCGTAGGCCAGCATCACATTTTTCCCGTATGGCGCCAGAGCTTCTTCCAGATGCTCCGCCGCGGCGCCTTTTCCAAAATATACCTTTGTAGCGTATTCATAGACAAACTTCTGCATTTTACATCCTCCTTTTCTGAAATATATCCTTATATTTACCTTATAAAATTAGTGAACACCGTATCCTCCCTGCAGGGAGGCTTTATTCCCATTTTCAGGGCCACATTTTTACAATGGAGAAAAAAGGCCATATTTCTTCCCAGCATTCTCATAGCCTGCATACCCTCTTTATCTCTCTTGGTCTCCTCCGGCGCCGCGCCGTGTACTATACTCCAGTAGCGGGAGGTTATTATTGGCATCTGCATGAGAGCAAAATATCTGTTTATCTGATCCCACGTGGCTGTCGTTCCCGCTCTTCTGGCCGAAACCACCGCTGCCGCCGGCTTCAGAAGAAATCTCTCCCCGCCGCTCTGAAGATCCGCGTAAAAAGCCCTGTCCATAAATGAAGTAATGGCTCCTGTAGCGCCTCCCCAGTGTACCGGGCTTCCGAACACGTATCCGTCATAATCGCCTGCTATCTCAAGAAACTCGTTAACAGTGTCGTCAAAAACACATTTCCCCCTTTTCCCGCAGCTTTTACAGCCGGTACATCCGGCCAAAGGCCTGCTGCCTGTCCAGAAGAGATCCGTGTCAACACCGCTGTCGTTTAAAGCCTCTGCTGTCTCACAGAGAGCCGTATAGGTGCATCCTCTTTCATGAGGACTTCCGTTTACAAGGATCACTTTCATTTTTATTATTACCTCCTGTGATTTTTTTCCACGTAACCGCGTACATTTCCAAGGTGGCCGGTATCATTATCAGCTCGATTATAAGCTGAGTCCATATCATTCCGTAAAGACCCACAGCCATATTCATGATTATAAGTACAGGTATGTTGAGCAGTCCCTGCCTGCAAACCGAAAGAACCCCCGAAAGCGCGCCCTTTCCCATAGCCTGCAGTGTATATATAACCAGAGCGTTAACCGCCATAAAGGGCACCGCCAGACAGGCGATTCTGAGAAAATCAGCGCCCAGCCTCTCCGTTTCCGCGTCTCGTATAAAGGCCTGGATTATTTCAGGAGCCGTTACAAGAAAGCAGACGGCAAAAGTTCCTCCTATAATAAGCGCTGTCTTCCACGAAAACACCGAAACAGCTCTCATTCTCCTGTAATCCCCTGAAGCGTAATTATATCCCACCAGAGGCATAAAGCCCTGATAAAGCCCTTGACATATGCCTAAGGGAAACTGATCTATCTTCTTCACTATACCGTAGGCCGCGACAGGTATATCTCCGTAAGCGGCCGCAAGCTTCACTATGACTATATTTGAAAAGCTGGCCAGACTCACCGTCACAGCGGAGGCCGCGCCTACGGAAAGTACCGGTTTCATATACCTGAATCCCATATACACAGGATTCAAGGAAAGAGCCAGATGCTTTCTCATTTTGACGTAGGCCCCTGTAAGAAAGACCAGAGAGGCCAGATTTGAAAGAGCCGTGGCCACGGCTGCTCCCGTAAAGCCCATGCCCGCGGCGAAAATCAGGAGCGGATCCAGTATGATATTCAGTATTCCCCCGCACATCATTCCGGCCCCGGCCGTTTTGGCATGACCTTCGCTTCTGATCAGATGCGACATGGTCATACTGAGCATTGTCGGAATTCCTCCCAGGACCACTACCCAGAATATGTAGTTCTCGGAATAGCGTATATTTTCGCTGCTTGCTCCCAGAAACTCGAGAAGAGGCTCCCGGAAAAACCATGTTCCGAGGGAAAACGCCAGAGTAAATACCATGCCTCCATATACGCTGAAGGCTGAGACGAATTTTACTTCACAGTCTCTTCCCGCGCCCAGCATACGGGCTATAACGCTGCTTCCTCCTATACCGAAGAGATTTCCTATGGCTGTCAGCATGTTAAACCACGGATAAACCAGGGTCACCGCGGCTACCATATATGGATTCCCCATCTGTCCTATAAAAAACGTATCTGCCAGATTATATATTATGGCTACTATCTGACTTATTATGGTGGGAACAGCCAGGGCCGCCACAGCCCTGGGCACGGGAACGCTCTCAAAGAGTTCTTTTTCCGTATATGAGGTCATTTGCTTCCCGCCTTCTTTCCTTATTATTTTCCGCCTTTTTCCTTTGCTGTTCCTGTCCCTCCGAACACCTGAGACATAGGCACCTCATCAAGCATATGATCTATGGCCTTTACCTCCTCCTCTGTCAGGGATATTCGAGCGGCTCCTTCGTTCTCTGCCAGCCTCTGATACTTTCTGGTGCCCGGAATAGGTACTATCCACGGCCTCTTTGCCAGCATCCACGCGAGGGATATCTGGGCCGGCGTAGCGTCTTTTTCCTCAGCCAGCTCTCCTATACGCGATATCAGTTCCCTGTTCTTTTCCATTCCTTCCTTTGAAAACTGAGGCATTATGCTCCTGTAATCGCTGCCATCTTCAAATCGGCTTCCCTTCCCGTACTTTCCCGTAAGAAATCCGTTGGCCAGAGGAGAAAATGCCACAAAGCCTATGGAAAGCTCCTCCAGCAAATCGAAAAGGGATTCATAGCTTCTGTACATCATTGAATATCTGTTCTGAACAGCTGTAAGAGGACATACTCTGTGAGCCCTCCTTATGGTCTCTTCATCGGCCTCGGATATTCCCCAGTGAGTTATCTTTCCATCTCTTATGAGATCAGCCATGGCTCCCGCCGTTTCCTCTATGGGTATATCCGGATCAACTCTGTGTATGTAGTAGAGATCAATATGATCCGTCTTTAAACGTCTCAGCGACCCCTCTGCCGAAGCCTTTACTCTTTCCGGCCTGCCGTCGGGAATAAGGGGCTTGTTTACTTTTTCAGAGCTTTCATCAAAGCGTATTCCGCATTTTGACGCTATCTTTATATGATTCCTGAAGGGCTTCAGAGCTTTTCCCAGAAGCTTTTCATTGTGATGAGGATCTTCCGGAGTGCCGTACACCTCTGCTGTATCGAAAAATGTATATCCCATATCCACAGCCGCGGCCAGCAGCTCCCCCATTTTCTTTTCATCCGAAGGCGGACCGTAGGCGTGGCTCATTCCCATACAGCCCAGCCCTATAGCCGAAACCTCCAGATCCTTTCCCAAAATTCTCTTTTTCAATTTCATCACCTCTCTGCAGTTTGTTTTTTATCTGTATGTCCGAATCCGTCAAACTAAGCGTGCTTCATTACATCCTCCACAGGAGTACCTTTATTTATATTTCTCACGTCTTCCTCCTGTATTTATTATAGAAAAAACGAGACCTCCTAAGAAGTCTCGTTTCGTTACCAACTATTAACCTAAAGGTATAAACTGTTCTTTTATTTATCCTCCTCCTGCTCCTCCGCTCTTAAGCGCTCCAGCTCCTCCCGCAGCTTTAATATGGTTTTTCTCTGTTCCTCTATGGTCGCCTTTAGCTTTTCTTCTCCTTTGCCGGCTTCCGGCTTTCTTTTTCTGCGTTTTACTCCCGATCCGCCGCTTCCTTCGCCGCCGGGCCTGTACTCATAACTGCCCAGAGTCCCCGCGAAAAAGGATTCCCTCCATCTGGCCGAAGCCCTTTCTATTCTCTTTGATCCGAGAGCCTTAACGTCAAAACCGGCGCTTCTGAAAATCTCTCCCGGCTTTTTTCCATCCATATACTCATGAATAAAGTAATCCTTAAACTCATTTGAATATATTATTCTCCCCTCGTCAGCCTCTACGACATAGGGATTCCTTCTGAGCTCCTCAAGCTCCTTTCCTGTTAGCTTTCCTCTTCCCATGATGAATTTTCTGTCCTTCCGCGAGTCAAAAACCAGACTTTTCTGCGCAGTAAAAAACACAAAAAATATTTCCCTGGAATTTATTCTCCCTATTATCCAATGCTGAAAGA
>DVMP01000045.1 GCA_018714925.1 Candidatus Allocopromorpha excrementigallinarum | reverse complement strand
CTCATGGGTCTGACAAAGGAAGACATTGCCATGAAGGGCATAGGATACAAGGAAATCATGGAGTTTCTGGAGGGCTCCTGCTCCCTTGATGAGGCATTGGAAAATATAAAGAAAAATACAAGACATTATGCTAAAAAACAGTTAACCTGGTTCAGAAGATATGATAGAATAAAATGGTACAATATAAGTGATTTTGATAATGATGACAGAGCGATCGAGGAAATAAAGTCATGGCTGGAGAAAAAAATATAAAGCTCCACAACAAAAGCGACAAACCTGACAACATAGTAATGAAGGAACACGAAACGGAAGAAAAGTGTCAGGAAATAGAAGATACGCTCCCCAGCTTTCTGAGGGGCTTTTTCACGTACCTGAAAGGCAGCGTTCTGCCTATGACAAGACTTTCCTATCTGGGGGACATTAAATTTTTCTGTCAGTACCTTGTAAATGAGACGGATCTCACCGAGGCCGAAAAGATATCCGACATAAAGCTGGAGGATTTTAATAAAATAAAAGCAGCGGACATAAATCTCTTTATAGAATACTGCCGCCGATACAGGGTGGAGAAGGAAAAGGAGACAGTAATATACGAAAACGGCAGCAGGTCTCTGGCAAGAAAGAAGTCCTCGCTTTCCGTTATGTTCAGACAGCTGTACAGATCCGAGCTTCTAAGCAGAAACATAACCGACGGCTTTGACCCCATAAGGGTTCCAAAGGCGGGGGAAAGGGAAATAAAAGCCCTTCAGGACGACGAGGTTATGATAATGCTGGACGCGGTTTCCACGGGAGAGCATCTCACTGAAAAGGAGCGGCAGTACTGGGAAAAGACCAAAAGGAGAGACAAGGCCATTCTCATGCTTTTTCTCACCTACGGGCTGAGACTTACTGAGCTGTATCAGCTTAATGTATCATCATTTAATTTTTCCAGGGGAGAATTTAAAATATACAGAAAGCGCGACAAGGAGGCCGTAATGCCTCTCAACATATCCGCCGAAGAAGCGGTCCGCGATTATCTTGAAAACGAGCGCGATGAAAAAAAAGCCCTTAACGGACCTGATGAGGACGCGCTGTTTCTTTCCCTTCAGGGAAGGAGGATGACTGAGCGTCAGATTCGTCAGCTTGTAAAGAAATATACCTCCATAGGGCTTTCAACCTCAAGGAAAGGAGGCTACAGCCCTCATAAGCTGAGAGCGACGGCAGCTACAAGCCTCATAGGAAGAGGCAATTCCATATACGACGTGCAGGCGCTGCTGGATCATGAGCAGGTGACTACCACACAGCTTTACGCGGGACACAGGATGAACGTCAAGAGAGACCTTGTGAAGGATATGGAATGGGAACTTGAAAGAAAGGAAAAGGAGTAGATAACATGAAAAAACTGTCAATATTTATGGTTGCTTTTATATTAACTGTCAGCACGGCTATGTCTGCGCCTTTTTCATTTGGAGATGAAGATGAAGGCTCCTACAGAGACAGAGGCGGGGATAACGCCGACGGCGCCGGAGAAGCCGTCGATGAGGAGGCCGGCAATGAAGCTGAAGAAGAGGAGGAAAGCCGCGGAGAGGCCGCCGGGGAAAGGGAAAACCGCGTTGTGACAAAGGACACCTCCTGGTTTGATTACAGAAATCCGCAGGAGGAGTATACTCTCTATAATGAGGCTGATCTCATGGGTCTTGCCAGCCTTGTCAACGAGACGCAGACGGACAGATGGAAGCCTACGAGAGTGGAAAGCTTTGAAGGAGTAACCTTCAGGCTGGCCAACGATATAGAGCTTACTCAGCCGTGGACGCCTATAGGATCCGACAGCGCCATTGCCTTTGCCGGAGTTTTTGACGGCGACGGCCATACCATAAGCAATGTTGAAATTGAAGGAAGCTCCGCCAATACCGGCTTTTTCGGGTATCTTACCGGCGAGGTTAAAAATCTTACCGTAAAGGGGACAGTAAGCTCGCAGGACAGCAACTGCGGCGCCATAGCAGGTCAGCTTACAGAATCCGGAAAGGTTACCGACTGCGTATCTGAAGCTGAAGTGAGCGGCCGTGACAAGACGGGAGGCATCGTGGGATATAACAACGGAGGCTCCGTCAGCGGCTGTATTAACAAGGGTCCTGTTTCGGGAACCATTAAGGCTGGCGGCGTTGTAGGAGAAAACTGGGGAGGCACCATAACCGAATGCGGCAATGAAGGAAGTGTGGAATCCTCTTCCAGAGGAGTAGCCACCTTTGGAACGGGCGGCGTGGCAGGAAGATCCGTTGCCGGATCGGCCTATATATCAGACTGCTACAACAGAGGAGAGATAACCTCCTCCACCGAGGCCACAGGAGGAGTGGTGGGCTACTGCAACGCTTCGGATTCAACTGTTAAAAGCAGCTACAACACCGGAACAATAACCGTTGAAAACAAGCGCGGCTCCGAAAAGCTTTCAGAATCGGCGGCGGGAGGAGTTGTCGGAACAGTGGGAACCGACGGCGTTGTAATATCAGACTGCTACAGCAGCGGCTCCATAAAAGGCGCCGATATAGCCGGAGGAGTAATAGGGGTATATATCGCTTCCAACAGCGACGATACCGACTCCATCAGCACATATATAAATAACTGCTACTGTCTCAGCAGCTCGGCGGAAAACGCCGTGGGAGACAATAACGGCTCCGGCGGAGATAATATAAGGAGAAGCGCCGAAAGCGTATCTGCCGGGACTCTTTCCGGCATGTCGGCAACTCTGGGAATGTCCTTTATGAGAGATCATTCCGGCCTTTACGGAAACAGCGGCTATCCTGTTCTGCGATGGCAGGAGCAGGTAAGCGACGAGGAGAGAACCTATATTGAAGGACTCTCCAGAGAAATACAGGTATCCCTCAACAGGCACATGGCCGCGGTCCTCGAGGAAAACTCAGAAAGCGGCAGAACCATAATCTACTTTTTCAATCCGGAAAGCGCCATGGAGAGCGCCTTTGAAGGGTACGATTCAAGAGGAGGAATCAGCCTTCCTTTAAAAGGAGAGGAATAGAGGCATATGTCAAAAAAAACATACGATCTTCTGAAAAATAAATTCAATATATCCTCTGAGGTGCTGGAGCTTATAGAAAAAAGCGAGACTGAGGTCTCCTCCGGCTTCAGAGAGCTGGATGATATAATGGCCTTTAACCAGTATAAGGTCCTGGAAGCTTTTCAGAAAAACAATATCAGAGACATGCACTTTTCATGGAATACCGGCTACGGCTACGATGATCCGGGAAGAGACGCGGTCGAAAGAGTTTTTGCAGATGTTTTCAACACAGAATCTACACTTGTACGTCCTATTATAGTAAACGGAACACATGCCCTTACTCTTACACTTACGGGTATTCTGAGACCCGGCGACCAGCTCATCTACTGTACCGGGGCTCCATATGACACTCTGGAGGAGGTCATAGGCATAAGAGGAGAAGGGAAGGGCTCTCTTAAGGAATACGGTATCACCTATAAGCAGGTCGAGCTTACAGAGGATGGAAAAATAGATTTCCCCGCCCTTAAGGAGGCCATAGGACCCGAAACAAAAATGGTGTGCCTTCAGAGGGCTACAGGATACGGATGGCGCAAGGCCATATCCATAGAAGAAATAGAGGAATGGGTAAAATTTGTAAAAGCCATAGATAAAAACATAGTCTGCATGGCCGACAACTGCTACGGGGAGTTTCTCCATACAAAGGAGCCTACAGATGCAGGCGTTGACATTATGGCCGGCTCTCTGATCAAGAACCCGGGAGGAGGACTGGCTCTTACAGGCGGATACATATCCGGAAGAAGGGAGCTGGTTGAAAAGGTTTCATATAAAATGACTTCTCCCGGAATCGGCGGCGAATGCGGTCTTACCTTCGGACAGACCAGGTCCATGCTCCAGGGGCTTTTCATAGCTCCCAAAACAGTTAACGGGGCTCTCAAGGGAGCCATTCTCTGCGCCAGGGTCTTTGAAAACCTGGGATATGATGTTTGTCCGAAGCACGATGATATCAGAAGCGATATAATACAGGCTGTAAAGCTGGGCTCTCCGGAAGGGGTAATAGCCTTTTGTCAGGGAATCCAGGCGGCAGCGCCGGTGGATTCTCACGTTGTGCCTGAGCCATGGGACATGCCGGGATATGATGATCCCGTAATAATGGCGGCGGGAGCCTTTGTGCAGGGCTCATCCATAGAGCTTTCCGCAGACGCTCCAATAAGGCCTCCCTATATAGTTTACTTTCAGGGAGGGCTCACATATGAGCATTCAAAGTTCGGAGTCATAAAGGCTCTTCAGGAATTATACGACAGGAACATTTTATGAACATATCAGGAGATAAAAAGGACAAACTAAGAAGAAGGGTAAAGCTATTGGGAACAGTTTTAAAGCTGCTCCTTCTGCTGTTTATTCTCATAGGACTGCCTCTTTATCTCTATTTTTTTCAGCGCGATCTTATAGATGAGTTTTCCAGCATGGAAAGCGTTAACGCCTTTTTCAGCCAGTATAAGACTGAAAGCGTGTTCGTCTACATAGGAGCTCAGATTCTTCAGATAGTCATATGCATAATACCGGGACAATGGCTTCAGTTCGCGGCCGGATACATGTACGGCTTCTGGCTTGGATATATCTTTTCCTTCGTCGGCGCGGCCCTGGGAAGCGTTCTTACCTATTATATAGCGAAGATACTGGGACACGACGCCATGCACCTTATTTTCGGCGAGGAAAAGATTAAAAAAATTCTCAACAAGCTCAACAGCAAAAAAGCCATAGTCCTCGTCTTTCTTATTTTCCTCATACCGGGAGTGCCCAAGGATCTCTGCAATTACGCGGCCGGCCTTTCCGATATGAAGCTCAAGCCATTTCTCATAGTCTCTCTTATAGGACGAACTCCGGGAATGATGGGAAGTCTTCTCATCGGACGACAGATAGGGACCGGGGGATATACCAGCGCGGTAGTCATAGCCATTGTAGCTGTTATTCTCTTTGCCCTGGGAGTTATTTTCAGAAAGCATATAACATTATTTTTTGACAAGGCCTACGATAAGCTTATGAAAATGTAAACAAAAAAAGAACAAAAGTTCTCAGAATCTGTTGACTATGAACATCTATTCTGGTATAATCCACTTAAAAGAACAAACGTTTGAACGGAGTGGGAGAGAAGGAAAGATGAAGAGAAGAAAGTACAGGTTAAAATCAAAGCTCAGATTCACAGTGTCTCTGATAGTAATGGCGGTAATGGCAGTATGCGCTTTTAACGGTATTACAGGTCTCAATATATCATCAGCTCTTGAAAAGCCTCAGTATATACAGGTAGAAATATGCCATGGCGACACGCTCTGGGCCATCGCCGATACATATAAATCCGAGGACACAGATATCCGAAGAGCTGTATATGAAATATGCAGCCTTAACAGTATCGACGCGGATGATCTGGTGCCGGGAATGGTAATATCGGTTCCTGAAAGGCTGTAGCGATACGCGGTAATATATTGTAATATATTAAGGTATAAACACCTGACCATATATAAAAAAATCCCTTAAATCGAAAATCTGAGCCTCGGATTTTAAAGGGGCAATATTGTAAAACACCGAAAACACATAAAAAAGCATATTGACGAACAATACAGTAAAAGCACAATAAAACCCGCGGATTTGAACCGTTTAATTATGTGATTCCATTCGCGGGTTTTATATACGGGCAACTATTCCCAAAATTATGATTATAGGAATAGTTGAAACCATAACCACAGAACACTAATATGGTCTGCTGTCATATCCTGCCGCCTGTATCGCGGCCTTGCTTATATATCAAGACTGCTTTTCAAATATCATGACCATGCTCATAGCCGAATAGTCAAGTCGCAGCTTTCCTTCATCGTCTATTTCAAAATTAAGGGTTGTGTCCGAATCATCAGTAAGGGTATATGTCCCGTCATCGCCGGGCGTTACCTCTCCTTCCCCGCTTTGTTCCATAAACTGGAAGGTGCATGAGCCGTTATCTCTGATTTCAAACACAGGCATTTCCGTCATGGCTCCCGTTTCCTGAAGATCCTCCGCTGAAAGAGTCTGGCCCATATATTCCACTTCAGTCATGGTCCATGACCCTACGGCGGGATCGTCCTCAAGACCTGATGAGCCGCCGCACGAAGCGAGCATGGCGCAGGTTATAATAAGAGCCGTAATAAGCGCTGTAAGCTTTCCTGTTCTTTTCATGTTTCTTCTCCTTCTTGTGGAAATTTTGTAAAGAAATAAAAAAGTAATGTTAAAAATAATTATACCATACCTTTTTACTGTGTCGCGGCAATTGAAAAAATAATAATAAAAAATTAATAATCAGCTTAGGGAATCCAGATAGCTTTGCAGTATTATTACAGCCGCCTGCTTGTCGATAACATCCTTTCTCTTCCGGCGGCTTACGTCTGCCTCTATGAGAACCCTCTCGGCAATTACCGTGGTAAACCGTTCATCCCAGAGCTCTGTTTTCACCTGAGCCATACCGCTGCTTCTCATTTTGTTTTCAAGCATCCTCTTAAACTCATAGACCTTCTCCGTCTGAGGACTGTCGCTTCCGTCAAGCATTCTGGGAAGGCCGATTACCACTGTATCGCAGTCGTATTCCCTTATATAATCCATAACCTTTCCCGCATCCTTTCTTATTCCTACTCTTTCTATGGTGGTTATTCCCTGTGCCGTTACTCCGAGAGGATCGCTTACAGCGACTCCTATGGTTCTGTCTCCCACGTCAAGAGCTATTTTTCTCCCCATATTACTATGATCCTTTCCGCCGGGTCATAAAAACCATCGGCAAATCCCGCAAAAAACACAAAAAGCGGGCATAGCTGCCCGCTCTGTCGCAGTAAGCCTGTAAAAATCACGAAAACACCATGCTAAAAAGGTTTTCTTACTTTTTAAGGTAGGCCTTTATAAGCTCCTCCACAAGATCGTCGCGTTCTATTCTTCCCATTATGTTTCTGGCGTTGTTATGGCTGGTTATGTATGACGGATCTCCCGAAAGAATATATCCTACCATCTGATCAATGGCGTTGTAGCCTCTTTCTTCAAGAGCGTTATATACTATATTTAAAATTTCTTCAATGGTCCTCTGCTCTACCCTGTCGAAATTATCGTACATTCTGGTCTGTCTGTCCATTATACTACCTCCTGTCTATGATACATTTAGATTATATCATTTAAGTTCACCTGATTACAAGAAAAACACAGTAATTCTACGAAAAAATCACACGGTTTTTATTATGATCCGCAAAGGCGTCTTCCCTACAGGAGCCGGGCGGCTGTTTCAAAGGCGGCATCCACCTTTGACGGATCCTTGGCCCCGGCCTGAGCCATATCTGCCTTTCCGCCTCCGCCTCCTCCGGCGGCTCTGGCAATCTCCTTGATCATTTTGCCTGCGTGAACTCCCTTTTCCACAAGGTCGTCTGTTACAGACACCAGGAAGGTGGCCTTTCCTCCCGATACGGAGGCAAATACCATTACTGTGTTCTTTTCCCTGGCCTTAACCTGGTCGGAAAGATCTCTGAGATCGTTTATGCTGAAATCATCGAACCGCTTTCTTATAAGTCTTATTCCCTTTATCTCCTCAGCCCCTGATGTAAGGTCGTCTAGGCCCTCGCTCATCTGGGCTTTTTTCAGCTCCTCAATTTCCTTTTTAAGAGCCTTTACCTCCTCGGTAAGAGCGGCCGACTTCTCCGTAAGATTCTCCCTTGTGGACTTGAGAGCATCTGCCGCGGCGCCTATAAGGGCTTCATCCTCATTGTATCTGGCAAGGACCCCCTGACCTGTAACCGCCTCTATTCTCCTTACGCCGGCAGCTATGCCTGATTCGCTGATTATTTTAAAGGCACCTATCTGTCCGGAATTCTTCACATGGGTTCCTCCGCACAGCTCTATGCTGTAGTCTCCTATGGAAACGACGCGGACCTTATCTCCGTATTTTTCATCAAAGAGAGCCATGGATCCCGCCTTTACAGCCTCCTTGATTCCCATTTCCTCTGTGGTGACATCGAGAAAACGTCTTATTTTATCGTTTACGATATTTTCAACCTTTTCTATTTCCTCATGGGTCATAGGCTGAAAATGGCTGAAGTCAAACCTGAGTCCATCCTGAGTTACGGAGGACCCTGCCTGCTTCACATGGTCTCCCAGAATATCTCTCAGAGCCTTGTGAAGAAGATGAGTGGCCGTGTGGTTGGCGGAGGTAAGATTTCTTCTTGGAACACGCACCATGCACACAACCTCATCTCCGGGCTTAAACTCGCCTCTCAGCATCCTTATCTTATGTCCGAAAACATTCTGAACCTTTATAACCTCAGTTACTTCCGCCTCTCCGTTATCATTGTATATGGCTCCTATGTCGTATATCTGGCCGCCGCTTTCAGCGTAAAAAGGCGTTTTGTCGAGACCTATTCTGCACACCTCTCCCTCCTTTACGGAGCTTAAAGGCTTCTGGTTCCAGAACATGGCCTCTATTCTGCTATTCTCCACAAAGGTGTCGTAGCCTGTAAACTGAGTTGCTCCTTCTATTACAAAATCAGTCGCAGCCTCCTCCCAGCCGGCATCCTCCATATCCTGCTCAGCGTGGGACCTTTTCTTCTGCTCCTCCATTTCTGCCTCAAAGGCCTGAATATCCACTGTAAGTCCCGATTCCTCCAGGATCTCGGTGGTCAGCTCTATGGGAAATCCGTATGTGTCGTGAAGCTTAAAGGCGCTTTTTCCGTCGAGAACGGAAGCCCCTTCTCTTTTCAGCTCCTCCATATAGCCGTTTATTATTTTAAGGCCCTGATCTATGGTTGAGGCGAATTTTTCCTCTTCTATGGCTATAACCTTCTTTATCATCGCGCGCCTTTCCTCCAGCTCAGGGTAGGCGCTTCCCGATATCTCTATAACCCTTTCGCAGAGCTTTGAAAGGAAGGTTCCTTCTATGCCCAGTATCCTCCCGTGCCGGGCGGCTCTTCTTATAAGCCTTCTGAGAACGTATCCCCTGCCCTCGTTGCTTGGCAGTATATTGTCCCCTATCATAAATGTCATGGATCTGAGATGATCGGTTATTATCCTTATGGAAACGTCCGTATCGGCGCTGCCCTTCATGTACTTAACTCCCGAGGCCTTTACAACGCCATCCATTATATAGCGGATGGTGTCCACGTCAAAAATGGATTCAACCTCCTGCATTATGCAGGAAAGCCTTTCAAGCCCCATCCCCGTGTCTATATTCGGATGAGCCAGATCAGTGTAATTGCCTTCATCGTCTCTGTTAAACTGGGTAAAGACATGGTTCCAGAATTCCACGTATCTGTCGCAGTCGCATCCCGGCCTGCAGTCTTCGCTGCCGCAGCCGTATTCCTCGCCTCTGTCAAAATACACCTCCGAGCATGGGCCGCAGGGTCCTGTTCCTATTTCCCAGAAATTATCCTCCTTGCCCAGGCGTATTATTCTTTCCTCAGGCATTCCTATAACGTCTCTCCATATGTTATAGGCCTCGTCATCATCGAGATAGACAGTGGCCCACAGCCTGTCCGTCGGCATCTTAAGCACCTGAGTTATAAACTCCCATCCCCACTCAAGGGATTCTTTTTTAAAGTAATCTCCAAAGGAGAAGCTTCCCAGCATCTCAAAAAACGTGCCGTGTCTTGAGGTATAGCCTACGTTTTCTATATCTCCCGTTCTTATACATTTCTGACATGTGGTCATCCTCTTGCTCGGCGGAGTTTCAAGCCCTGAAAAATAAGGCTTAAGAGGCGCCATGCCGGAATTTATTATAAGGAGACTTTTGTCCTTCTCAGGTATGAGTGAAAAGCTCTGTCTCCTGTAATGTCCCTTTGATTCGTAAAAGCTTAAAAAAAGTTCTCTTATTTTGTTTAAACCGAGTTTTTCCATTATCCTATTTCCTCCTGAGTTCTCGACTATTAATTATAGCAAAAAAACATTGGCGTTTCAATGGTTTAATCTTTCGGCGGCTTCCCTGCTCATACATAAAAAACAGCCCCGGCAGCCTCATTAGCCGCGGGGCTCAGCCGGAAGAAGGGTTATCTTTCCTCCTCCATTCCTATTTCCGCCTTTATCTTGTCAAGATCTATTTCGTCCATGCCGAGAGCTTCATAGTCGGGAATTTCCTCCACGTGCTCCACATGCTCCAGCTTTCTGTCTTCTCTGGCAGTTTTTCTGTCCCTGATCCTCATAATTCTCCTCCTCTTAGTTCATGTCAACTATTCTGTCAGCGGCCCGCTTTATGTCGTTTACCGCTCCTTTAAGGTCTCTCTTCATATTGCGCCTGTTTCCGGGGCTGGATGACATGTACGCGTATATGCCTACTGCTGCCCCGGCAAGTCCCAGTCCCAGGATGGCGCTGCCTGCCTTTCCCATAAAAGCACCTCCTTATCCGGATTTTTATTCTCTCTGTTATTATGCGCCGGAGGCAGGGGTTCTATTCTTTATTCCGCCCTGCTTTCACAGTAAACGCATCTGTATACGCGGTTTTCTCTGTCTGTAAGTCTGAAAACATGAGGTATCTCCTGCTCTGTAGTGGTGATGCATCGCGGATTTTTGCATTTTATTATATCTGTTATCTCGTCGGGAGGCTCTATATGAGTACGCTTCGCCAGTCTGCCCTCTTTTATGATGTTTACTGTGATTCCCGGATCCACATAGCCTATAGCGTCAAGGTTGACGTCTATCATTCTGTCCACCTTTATTATATCCTTTTTTCCCAGCTTCTTGCTTTCAGCGTTTTTTATAAGGGCCACCTGGCAGTCAAGGGAATCCAGCCCCAGTATCTTATAGAGCTTCATCCCTTCTCCCGCCTTTATATGATCCAGCACTATGCCGTTTTCTATTTTTCCTATTATCATTTACTTCACCTCCAGAAGCTTCAGTATGAGAGCCATTCTTATGAACTTGCCGTTGAGCACCTGCTCAAAGTATTTTGCCCTGGGATCATCGTCAACAGCTACGGATATTTCGTTTACACGAGGCAGCGGATGGAGAATGGAAAGCTCCTCTCCGGCGTTCTTCAGCTTGTCGGGAGTCAGTATGTAACTGTCCTTGAGCCTTATATAGTCCTGCTCGTTAAAGAATCTTTCTCTCTGGACCCTTGTCATGTAAAGTATGTCCAGATCAGCCATGGCCCCCTCAAGATCAGTGGTTTCAGTATACTCCATATTTTTCCTGTCCAGCACCTCCTTCTTAAGATATTCCGGAATCCGGAGCTCCTCAGGAGAAATGAGAATGAACTTTACATTTTCATATCTCGACATGGCGCCTATAAGGGAATGGACCGTTCTTCCGAATTTAAGATCTCCGCAGAAGCCTATGGTAAGATCATGAAGCCTGCCCTTTTCCCTCCATATGGTGAGAAGGTCTGTAAGAGTCTGGGTAGGGTGATTATGACCGCCGTCTCCCGCGTTTATTACAGGCACCGTCGACCTTGCCGCGGCCACCAGAGGCGCTCCCTCCTTCGGGTGTCTCATGGCTATTATGTCCGCGTAGGCCCCTACTGTTCTCACCGTATCCGCTACGCTCTCCCCCTTGGCCGCGGAAGAGCTCTGAGCCTCGGAAAATCCGAGAACGTTTCCTCCCAGCTCGTACATGGCGGCCTCAAAACTGAGGCGTGTGCGGGTAGAGGGCTCAAAGAAAAGAGTCGCCAGCTTTTTTCCTCTGCACCTTTCAGAGTATTCCTCGGGAGACTCTATTATACGGGTCGCCGTCTCTATCATTTCGTCTATTTCCTCTGTGGTCAGCTCCATAATGTCTATAAGATGTTTCATTCCTACCTCCTTATCCAGCTTTCATCTTCAGGGTTGTCTCTGAAGGAAATAAGCCTTGCTATATCCTCTTTATCTATATATCCCGAGGCGGCCGCTTCCTCCGCCACTGTGTCAAAATCCGTGAGGCTTATGTTCTTTATTCCCGCCTCCTCCATGCGCTCTTTTCCTTTTTTCATGCCGTAGGTGAATATGCTGGCGATTCCCAGAACGTCGGCTCCCGCCTCCCGAAGTATCTCCACTGTATTGACGGCGCTTGAGGCGGTGGAAATGAGATCCTCCACAACCACTGCCTTCTGTCCCCTTTCCAGCCTTCCTTCAATCTGTTTTTTTCTTCCGTGATCCTTGGAGCCGGACCTTACGTATCCCATGGGAAGACCCATTATGTGAGCGGCTATGGCGGCGTGAGGTATTCCCGCCGTACTGGTTCCCATAAGAACCTGTACATTAGGGTAATTTTCCCTTATAAGCTCCGCGAGAGCCTCCTCCACCATATTTCTCACCTGTGGAGAGGTAAGTATGAGCCGGTTGTCGCAGTACACGGGGCTCTTTATGCCGCTGGCCCATGTGAAGGGCTCCTCAGGCCTTAAAAATACCGCTTCTATCTGAAGCAGCGCCCTTGCTGTTTTTCTCTTCATTTTGACCTCCTTTATCATCTTTCATCTGTCCTTTAGACCGGTAAAATCCGCTATACATCTTTCATAGGCCTTCCTCGGATGGGAGGCTCCCGTTATGCTTCTTCCCACAACTATGTAGTCCGAGCCCAGGGCCGCCGCCCCGGCAGGGTCTGTCACTCTCTTCTGATCTCCCTTTGAATCCCCGGCAAACCTGACTCCCGGAGTCACTGTGAGAAATCCCTTTCCGCACATTTCATGGACGCCGGGCGCCTCAAGAGGTGAGCATACGACTCCGTCAAGGCCTGCCTTAAGAGCGTTCCTTCCATACGAGGCGACTACCTCCTTCATCGGTCTTTCTATGAGAAGCTCCCTTTCCATCTGCTCCTGAGAGGTGGAGGTAAGCTGAGTGACAGCTATGAGCAGAGGTCTTTTCCCGACCCCGCTCCCAAGCCCTCTCAGGGCCGCCTCCATCATGGTTCTTCCTCCCGCCGCGTGAACATTGCACATGTCCACATTGAGAGAGGCCAGAGCTGTCATGGCCTTTTCCACAGTATTGGGTATGTCGTGAAGCTTGAGATCGAGAAATATTCTGTACCCCTTTTCCTTAAGCTCTCTCACCATCTGAGGCCCCTCCCTGTAAAAAAGCTCCATGCCGATTTTTATAAAGGGATTAAGGCCCTCCAGCTCCCCTAAAAATTCAAGAGTTTCCTTTCTGCCGCTGAAATCGCAGGCAACTATTACGTCTTTTCCCATCAGTGCGCGCCTCCTGTTATATCTCTGATTTCATCTATACCGTATTTTTTCATCTCCTCAGGCAGATCTCTCACTATATTTCTGCACGCCCATGGATCTGTCAGGTTGGAGGCTCCCACCTGAACGGCTGTGGCTCCCGCCAGGAGCATCTCGATAACATCGGAGGCTGTGGATACGCCTCCCGCTCCCACTATGGGAATGTCTACCGCCTCATACACCTGATATATCATCCTCAGGGCTACGGGAAATATGGCCGGACCTGAGAAGCCGCCCATTTTATTGGCTGTAACCGGCTTCCTCGTCTTAAGATCTATTCTCATTCCCAGCAGGGTATTTATAAGGGTAAGGCCGTCGGCTCCCGCCCCTTCACATGCCCTGGCTATGGCCGTTATATCCGTCACATTGGGAGAAAGCTTGACTATAACAGGCTTTTTCACTCTTTCCTTTACAGCGGCCACCACTGAAGCCGCTGTCCTTTCATCTGTTCCCATGGCCATGCCTCCGCGGGCCACGTTGGGGCATGATAGGTTAAGCTCAAGCCAGCCCACCTGAGGACATTTGTCCAGCTTTTCCGCTGTGAGAACGTATTCCTCCTCAGAATCCCCGCCTATGTTTGCCATAATTTTTTTATGTAAACACTTTGCCAGCTTAGGCAGCTCCTCCTCTATTACCGCCTCCACTCCCGGATTCTGCATACCTATGGAATTTATCATTCCTCCGGGACATTCGGCTATACGAGGAAGAGGATTTCCGTATCTGGGCTTTAATGTGGTTCCCTTAAAGGAGAATGTTCCCAGACAGTTTATATCGTAGAGACGGGCCATCTCATATCCGTATCCGAAGGTGCCGCTGGCAGCCATTACAGGGTTATCCAGTCTTTCTCCGCACAGTATTACCTCTGTTCCCATATTATCTCACTCCTTTCAAATACAGGGCCCTCCCTGCATATTCTTTTGGGGCCCTCCGTTGTCCTGCAGGTGCAGCCCATACACGCTCCGAAGCCGCAGCCCATTCTCTCCTCAAGACTCATATATCCCCTTATATCCTTCT
Organism: Candidatus Allocopromorpha excrementigallinarum; assembly: GCA_018714925.1. Lineage (GTDB taxonomy): Bacteria > Bacillota > Clostridia > Peptostreptococcales > Anaerovoracaceae > Lentihominibacter > Lentihominibacter excrementigallinarum. The sequence goes on along the minus strand of DVMP01000045.1, from coordinate 13,108 downwards.
CCATAACACTGTCAAGGGCCCTGAGCATCCCCCTGGGACCGCAGGCGTAAAAAGAGCTGCAGTCTGTCCGGGAAGCAAGCTCCGTTACAAGTCCCCTTTCTCCCAGAGAGCCGTCGAAAGTGACAACAGTAACACTCGCTCCCAGTTCTTTAAATTCCTCCTCGTAAAAGACCTCATCTGCCTTGTTAAAGCCCAGCAGAACACTGATATTTTTTTTCTCACCCGCAAGAGCCTTACAGAGACCGTAGAGAGGCGGTATGCCTGCGCCTCCTCCTATTATCAGCGGCGCGGGCCCGCTTTTTTCGGTATCAAAGCCGTTTCCCAGGGGCATGAGAACCGAAAGCCTTCCGCCCTCCTTCATGCGGCTCATTTCTTCCGTGCCTCTGCCCGCCCTTTTATATATCAGGGTTATGGTATTCTCTCCGCAGTCGCATACGGAGATGGGCCTTCTCAGGAAAAAGCCTTCAATCCTTATATTTACAAACTGCCCCGGAAGGACTTTGTCGCAGCTTCCCTCAAGGATCATCCTGAAGGTTCCCCTGGCAATCCTTTTGTTTTCCCTTATTGTCAAAATCGCTTCCCTCATTTTATTTCCTCCCTTATCCATACAGGCCTTCCCTCTGACACAGTGGCCGCGCATCTTCCTCTTACCCGTCTTCCCTCAAAGGGAGAGCTTTTTCCCTTTGAAATAAATCTTTCGGGATCAACGGTGTATTCCTCATCGAGATCCCAAAGGGAAAAGTCAGGCAGCCCTCCTTTCAGCTCTTCCTCAAGGCTTTTTACGGGAAGTCCGAACCTTTTTCCGGGATTTATGTACATGAGATCCATGAGTCTTTCCATGGATATTATTCCTCCGAGAACCATTTCCGTGTAAAGCACGGGAAAGGCTGTCTCAAGTCCCACTATGCCGTAAGCGCTCTCCTCAAAGGCTCCTTCCTTTTCCTCCCTGCTGTGAGGAGCGTGGTCCGTCCCTATCATGTCTATGACGCCGTCCCGGAGAGCCTCAAGAAGAGCCTGTCTGTCCTCCTCTCCTTTAATGGGAGGGTTCATTTTAAAATTCCCTTTTTTCTCTATTGTCTCAGATGAAAACACCAGGTAATGGGGAGCCGTCTCACATGTAACATCCAGTCCCTCTTCCTTAGCCTCTCTTATAAGCCTCAGGGATTCCTTTGTGGATACGTGGCACATGTGGTAAGCGCAGCCTGTTTTCCTCACCAGTCTCAGATCTCTTTCAAGCTGCTTACATTCGGCCTGTGAGCTTTCCCTGGGAAAGCTTTCATCCTCACAGTGAGCTGCCACCACTTTTTTAAGAGCCTTTGCCTTAATCATCGCCTTCTCCATGAGCATGTCATCCATTACTCCACGGCCGTCGTCGGAAAAGCCTATTACATAAGGCGCCAGCTCCTCCATGGCGGCAAGCTCCCTGCCCTCTTCATTCCTTGTGAGAGCTCCGTAAGGATGGACTCTTACAATTGCCCTTCTTTTAATGGCCTCTGTCTGAACCTTAAGGTTCCGGAGGCTGTCCGAACACGGCTTCAGATTCGGCATGGAGAATATATCCGTAAAGCCTCCCGCCGCCGCGGCTCCTGTTCCCGTCTCTATTGTCTCCTTATATAAAAAACCCGGCTCCCTCAAATGTACGTGTACATCTGTGAAGCCGGGTAAAATATAATAATCACTGAAATCTGAAAATTCAATACCAATGGAACGGAGTCTCCTCCTTTCTGCTTCCTTCAGGTCCTTCACTTGTCTGATCTTCCAAATATCCTGTCTCATATCAGTCCCTTTCTTTTTTATATCCTTCCTTTTATACCACAACAGGATTTTCCCTGTCAAGGCCTTTTTAGCAGATAATTTCATCCTTTCCAGCCACATATCCTGCCAGAACGAGGAATAAAGCCGCTCCCACTAGAATAAGAAGAGGCGCTGTCCAGCCTCCGGCAGCCTCAAAAACTCTCCCCAGGAGAACAGGCCCCGCCGCGGCTATGAAATATCCCGCAGCCTGGGCTGTGCCCGAAAGTCTTGAAGCCTCCCTTCCCTTTGAGGTATGAAGACCGAAGAGAGCCATGGAAAAGCTTATACACGTTCCCGAGCAGATGCCGCAGAGGATTATACCCGCGGCAGTTAACACGTATGAATCGCACAGCAGCATGAGAAGCCCCGCCGTGTATGTGATGCCCATCTGCATCCCTGTAACTGACTGAGTCTTGTTTTTTCTCATTATAAAGGGGAGAGCACAGGAGCCAGCTATTCCCATTACAACGTAAAGGGAAAGCATATATCCGCCCTCTGTCTGAGTCATTCCCTTGTCCTGCATTATGGAGGAAAGCCAGCCTATACAGGAATAGAAAATAAATGACTGAACTCCCATGTAGGCGGTTACCCACCAGGTCATGGGATGACGGTACATGGATTTCTTTCCCTTCTCAGGCTTATCGGAGCCTTCAGACACGGTTGTTTTCCGTCTTGTAATACACAGAGCAAGAGCTCCCATGGCCGGGAGAGCCCAGACGAGAAGAGCCGCCTTCCATCCCGCTGCCGCCGCAAGAGGCACGCTGATTCCTGTGGATATTGCCGACGTTACCTGCATCACCGCCGTATACGCGCTTGTCATCTGCTCTATTCTGTCGGGAAAAAAGCTCTTTACAAGAGCCGGAAGGAGCACGTTTCCCACAGCTATACCCGCTCCCGCCGCCGCTGTTCCCAGAAACACGCCGGCGTTTCCGGCCAGAGATCTTAAAAGTATTCCCGCCGTAAGAAGTCCCAGGCCCGCCAAAAGGAGGTTGCCGGCTCCGAGCCTTCTGCTGAGAGGCGATACGAGAAGTGAGATTCCCGCGAAGGCCAGGAGAGGTATGGTGGTGAGAAAGCCTGCCGCCGATGGGGAAAGTCCGAGATCACCGCTTATGGTATCTACAAGAGCCCCAACCCCTGTTATGGGCGCTCTCAGATTACAGGCCGTAAGTATTATAAGGGCTCCTGTGAGCCATATTCTGATTTTTCCGCTTTTTTCTTTCAATTTTTTCCTCCATGCAGAGACTATATTAACACCTGCGGGAGAATACTTAAAGGATTTTCTGAAATAATAACACCATAGGAGGAAAATATATGTTTAACCACGATACGGCGCAGCTTCTGCGCGAAACGGACAAAGGTGTGAAGATGGCCATACTGTCCTTTGATCAGCTCCTCGAAAAGGTAGAGGATCCGGCCATGAGAAAAATAATGGAGGAAAGCAGAAACGACCACAAGCGACTTCAAAATGAGACTCAGAATCTCATTAAGGCCTACTGTGTAAACAAGGAGCAGCCTCCTGTCATGGCCAGAGTCATGGCCCGAATGGAAACCGGCATAAAGCTGGCTGCAGAGGACAGAGACAGAGCCATAGCCCAGATAACGGTTAAGGGGTGCGATACAGGAAAAAGATCCCTTCACAAATATATTAACATGTACCCTTCCGCCGATCCGGCGGCAGCCGATACAGCGAAAAAATTCATAAGGCTGGAGGAGGATCTGGAAAAGAAAATGGAGCTTTATCTTTAATGACAAGAACACCTCATATATGTTAAAATCATATGGCAGATATGAGGAGGGAAAAATGGAAAAACGATCTCTCGGAAAAACAGGAATACTGGTATCCCCTGTATCCTTCGGAGTCCTGACCGTGGGAAAAACCCAGCTTGATCTTCCCCTGGAGGAGGGGGCCGGACTTATAAAGCACGCCTTGTCAAGGGGTATAAACTTTTTCGATACGGCTCAGTACTACGAGACATACCCCTATCTGAGAGAGGCCCTTAAAAACACCGGCAGAGGAGAAAAACCGGTAATCTGCAGCAAATCCCTCTGCCATACATACAGGGAGATGGAATACGCCGTTTACGAGGCTCTTAAGGAGCTTGAGCTTGAAACCATAGACATATTCCTTCTCCACGAGGTTAGACAGGCCCCTGACTTTGAAAACCGCCGGGGAGCCTGGGAATGTCTTCTTCACATGAAGGAAAAGGGAATCATAAAAGCCGCCGGCATATCCACCCACCATGTGGACGTGGCTGAGATGGCCGCAGAGCTTCCCGAATGCGATGTTCTCTTTCCACTCATAAACTACGCGGGCCTGGGAATCCGAAAGGGATCCGGAGCCGGCACGGCCCGGGAGATGAGAGCCGCTATAGAAAAAAATATCGAAGCAGGAAAAGGCGTTTTCGCCATGAAGGCCTTTGGAGGAGGAAATCTCACGGGGGAATACATAAAAGCCCTGGATTACGTTTTTTCCATAGAGGGCATATCCTCTGTAATGGTGGGAATAGGAGCTGCGGAGGAAATAGACAGGCTTGTGGAATACGCCGAAGGGACCCTTCCCCGCGATTATGCTCCCGATATAAGCGGCAAGAAAATAAGAATAGATCAAGGGGACTGCGAGGGCTGCGGAGCCTGTATAAAACGCTGTCCCAACAAGGCCATATACAGGGACTCCCGGGGCATTGCCTGTGTGGATCACAGCATATGCCTCACCTGCGGCTACTGCGCCCCCGTCTGTCCCGTAAGAGCCATAATAATGTTCTGAGACTGTAATAAAATAATAAATGGAGTGTGATAAAATGAAAAAAATTCTGTTTGTAAACTGCTGCATCCGCGGCAGGGATTCAAGGACCGAGAAGCTGTGCCGCAGCTTTCTTGAAAAGCTGGAAGGCGCCGTTACTGAGCTGAGGCTCGCAGAAGAGGATATTTCTCCCTTTACAGCCGGCGACATATTGAAAAGAGACTCTCTTCTCAAGGAAGAAAAGCTGGATGATCCCATGCTCAGATATGCCCGTCAGTTCGCTGAGGCCGATATTGTAGTAATGGGAGCTCCCTACTGGGATCTTTCCTTCCCGTCTCTTTTAAAGGTCTACATAGAGCATGTGACAGTATGCGGGATAACCTTCAGATACGGCGATGACGGCAGAGAAATCGGCATGTGCGCCGCGGAAAAGCTCTACTACGTAACCACCTCCGGAGGGTATACAGAGGGCCGAAATTTCGGCTACGACTACATCAGAGGCCTCTGCTCCATGTACGGCATCGACCGTACGAAATTTATCTCAGCGGAAGGCCTTGACATAATCGGCGCCGATATTGACGCTATTATGGAAGCCGCCGATCTGAGCCTTTAGAAAGTAAAAAGAGGGCTGCTCCCGGGTTTTCATCCTGTGGGTAAAGCCCTCTTTTAATGTAATCAGTTTTTCATAAGCCTGTACATTCCATCCTTCAGACCGTCAATGGACAGTCTGAACATGGGAAAGACCTTCTCTATTTCCGTAAAGGATTCCGGCATCCACGCCGGGTTTTCCTCCCGCTCCTGAGGATGGAGCCATATGGAGTGAGAATACTTGTCTCTGAATTTTTTAAACCAGGTAAGGCCGTCAAAGGAAGAACTGTCCCTTCCGCCGCTGAAGCTCAGGGAGTCACTTTTCAGCTCGTGGAGCGCCATGTCCGCGTCCCCTACAAAGATCACCCTGTAATCTCCCGAAATATTGCGAAGCACCCGGTCTGTTTCCACCGCGTTGTCAATGTCGATGGACGGATCCTTGTAGAGATTTCCCTCAAGGCAGTTGTGAAAGTAATAGATTTTCAGATCCGAAAAGGTGTTTGCCTTGTAAAGCGACTGAAACAGTAGGCTGCAAAGCTGCTCATAGGGCCTCATGGAGCCTCCCGAATCTATGAGAACCATAAGCTTCAGTCTGTTTTTTCTCGGAGGCCGTGTCTTTATTTCCAGTATTCCTCCCCGCCTGCAGGTATCGCTGACGGTTCCCTGTATATCCAGCTCTCTGTCTCTGGAATCCGCCTTTCGGGACAGCTCTCTCAAAAGCCGGAAGGCCATCTGAAACTGTCTCGACTCAATGGTGCAGTCGGTACGCCAGTCTCTGAATCTCCTGTCTCCCGGCAGGTGAACTATTGACTTTCCTCCCGCCCCCTGTATCATAGAGGCTCCGGTTATAACGCCGCCGGGTATTCTTTCATCTCCCGTTGCCGCCTCCGATGCCGCCAGGTCTTCCACAGCGGCCCTTATTATACCGGCGGCCTCCCGGGGGCTTCCCTCCGTAAAGCCTGAAAATACTCTCGCGGCCCTTTCCTTATCCTTCATAAGCTCATTAAGCTCTTCCTTAAGCTCATCTGAGGAAGCGTTCTTAAAATATTCCTGAAACAGCTCCTCAAATCTGTCAAGATCAGTCTCCTTTTTTATGAGAAGGGTTTTACAGAGAACATAGAAGCCTCCTATGGTCTGTCCGTGAAATCCTCTGTACAGGCCCTCCATAAGGGCCAGCCATTCATTAAGGGAGACCTTTAGTCCGCTCTCACGGAGAAACAGCAGAAACCCCAGAAACATTACCTGAGCCCTCCCGCGGCGCCCTTTACAGTCTCCTTGTCCTCATCCTTTTTCAGCAGAAAGCCCATTAGAGGAAGATCCCATCTCAGATTATCCAGAGGAAGACCGCTCAGCTTTAGAGCGCTGATCCAGTCTAACAGCTCGCTGGTGCCAGGCTTTTTCTTAAGCTCAAAGTACTCTCTCACATAGAAAAAGGCGTCCACAGCCTGCTCCATAAGCCTTTCCTCAATATCCGGATAGTGGGCCAGAATAATTTTTTTCATAAGCTCCTCATTGGGAAACTCAATGTAGTGGAAGGCGCAGCGTCTCAGAAATGCGTCGGGCAGCTCCTTTTCCGCATTGGAGGTTATTATGACAATGGGAGGATTTTCCGCCCTTACAGTCTCCTCTGTTTCGGGAATGTAAAATTCCATACGGTCCAACTCCCAGAGAAGATCGTTGGGAAACTCCAGGTCAGCCTTGTCTATTTCATCTATGAGAAGCACGCACTGCTCCTTATGGGCAAAGGCCTCCCCTATCTTCCCCAGCTTTATATACCTCTTTACCTCCTCTACCCCTTCATGTCCCAGCTGGCTGTCGTAGAGCCTGCGGACCACGTCGTATTGGTAAAGGCCGTCCTGGGCCCTGGTGGTGGACTTAATGCTCCACACGATGAGCCTTTTCCCCAGAGCCCCGGCTATAGCCTCGGCCAGAGCCGTCTTGCCTGTTCCCGGCTCTCCCTTTATGAGAAGAGGCTTGTTCATTTTCATGGCGATATTCACAGTAAGTGCCAGATCGTCGTCGATAATATAATCATCTGTTCCTTTGAATGCGTAAATTGTTTCAGTCATTATTCAGATTCCTCCCTGCAGCTTAAAGGAGTGTATCCCGCCTCTGTAACAGCCTCCGTCAGAACGCTGTCGGAGACCTCCTTTGAAAGGAATACGGCGGCTTCCTTTTTATCGAGATCAACCTCCGCCTTTTCAACTCCCTCTACTGCCGACAAAGCCTTTTCCACGTTCATCTGACAGTGCTGACACATCATTCCGTCCACTTTAAGTATCTTTTTCATATTATCCTTTCCTTCCTTTTCCGCCGGTAATTCTCCGGCTGTATTATCGTTATTGCCTTCCGCGTCTTCTTCTGTCCTTTTAAAAAATCTGAGCCTTAAGGCGTTGGTTACAACGCAGACAGAGCTGAGACTCATGGCCGCCGAGCCTATCATAGGACTTAGCCTTATTCCCAGAGCCGGGAACAGTACTCCCGCCGCCACGGGTATCCCTAAAACATTGTAGAAAAACGCCCAGAAAAGGTTCATGCGGATGTTTCTCACAACAGCCCTGCTGAGTCTGACAGCCTCGGCCACGTCCTCCAGAGTATCCTTCATGAGAACAACGTCGGCTGATTCGATGGCAATATCGGTGCCCGCTCCTATGGCGATGCCTATGTCGGCACGTACAAGAGCCGGAGCGTCGTTTATACCGTCGCCCACCATGGCTACCTTGTGTCCCTTTTCCTGGAGACTCCTTACAACAGCCTCCTTTTCCGTAGGAAGCACGTCTGAAACAGCCTCTTCTATGGAAAGCTGCTTTCTTATGGCCTCAGCGGTAATTTTGTTGTCTCCTGTAAGCATTACCACGTGAAGACCCATTTGAGCGAACCTTTCTATGGCCCTTACGCTTGATTCCTTAACGGTATCCGCCACGGCTATTATACCCGCCGGCTTTCCGTCTCTGGCAAATACAAGAGGTGTTTTACCCTGGGAGGCAAGAGCCTTCATCTGCTCTTCATCTTCCTGTATTCCCTCCTCCTTCATGAAGGCGGCGTTTCCCGCTATATATTCACTGCCGTTTATCCGGGCCCTTACGCCTCTTCCCGCCACAGCCTCAAAGCTGTCGGCCTTCGGCAGAGAGAGATTTCTTTTTTCGGCCTCTTCAATAACCGCCCGTGCCAGAGGATGCTCGCTGCCTGTTTCAGCGGCAGCCGCCTCCCTGAGAAATTCCTCCTCTGTAAGAGATCCGTCCAAAAGAACTATGTCCGTAACAGAAGGCTTTCCCGAGGTAATGGTTCCGGTTTTGTCGAGAATGACCGTATCTATATTGTGAAGATTTTCCAGGCTTTCGGCCGACTTTATAAGTATGCCCATTTCCGCGGCCTTTCCTGTTCCCACCATTATGGCCACAGGGGTCGCCAGTCCCAGAGCGCATGGACAGGAAATAACCAGCACGGCAATGGCGTTGGAAAGAGCAAACTCAAAGGTCTGTCCCGCCGCTGTCCAGATAACAGCCGTCGCCAGCGCTATCAGAAAGACTACAGGCACGAATATGCCGCTGACCCTGTCGGCCAGTCTCGCTATGGGAGCCTTGGAATTGCCCGCCTCATCCACAAGACGTATTATCTGTGAAAGGGTAGTGTCCTCTCCCACCTTTGAAGCGGTAAACCTGAAGGCCCCGTTTTTGTTTATAGTGGCCGATATAACCTGATCTCCCGGCTTTTTCTCAACAGGGATGCTTTCTCCTGTTATAGCCGACTGGTCTACATAACCATAGCCTTCTGTCAACACTCCGTCCACAGGCACGGCATCCCCCGGTCTTATGACGACAATATCTCCGGAAACCACCTGCTCTGCCGGTATCGTCTCTTCTCTTCCCTTTCTCACAACAACCGCTGTCTTTGGAGCCAGATCCACCAGCTTGCCAAGAGCATCCGAGGTCTTTGACTTTGACCTGGCTTCAAGATATTTTCCTACTGTTACCAGCGTAAGAATCATTGCCGATGATTCAAAGTAAAGAGCATGGGCGTACTCGTGAACCGTGTCCAGATCTCCGTGACCGAATCCGTATGCCATTCTGTACATGGAAAAGAGCCCGTACAGAAGCGCCGCTCCCGAGCCTATGGCCACGAGAGAGTCCATGTTGGGAGCCCTGTGGACGAGAGACTTGAGCCCTGTCTCAAAGAATTTCCTGTTTATAAAAATAACGGGAGCCGTTAGAATAAGCTGAGTAAGGGCTGATATAAGGGAGTTTTCCATTCCTGTTAAAATCCCCGGAACAGGAAGACCCATCATATCCCCCATGGCTGCATACATAAGAGGTATGAGGATGATTACGGAAGATACGAGCCGTCTTTTCATGCTCCTCAGCTCCTCCTCAGCCTCCTGCTGTCTGCTCTGCCACTCTCCTCTGAAGCCGTCGGATTTCACGGAAGATATTCCTTCAAGAGAAGAGGCTCCGTATCCTATGTTTCTTACGGCTGTCTCTATGTCTTTATCCGTAACCTCATCCTCTCGGTATTTTACGGTCATCTGCTTTGAGAGAAGATTGACGTTGACATCCTCAACTCCTTCAAGCTTCTGAACACATTTTGCAACATTGGCCTGACACGCGGCGCATGTCATACCTGTAACGCTGAATTTTTCTGTCTTCAAAATATCACTTCCTCGCTGTCTGTTTCCGCCTCTGAAGCTATTTAAGATTTTTAATCAGTCCCACCACTTCGTCTATAACCTCCGTGTTGCCCTTTTCAATTTCCTCCACCATACATGTCTCCATATGTGACTGGAGTATCATATATCCGAGAGCCTGAAGGGCCTTTTCCACAGCGGCCACCTGCATAAGCACATCTCCGCAGTATCTGTTTTCCTCCAGCATTCTTCCGATGCCGTTAAGCTGACCTGTTATGCGGCTCAGCCTGTTCTGAAGCTGTCTGAGCTCCTCTTCGCTTCTGGGCATAGCCTTATGTTTTACCGAATTTCCCTGTTCATTCATGTTTATATCCATTCCTTTCATAATACCCTGCCGGGGTATCCTGCATTTAAATTATAATACCCCTAAGGGGTATTGTCAAGAAAATTCCGCCGCAAAAAGCCGACTGAATTTCTCCAATCGGCTTTTACTTTAGATTATTTATAATGTTAAGTTTTAAATGGATACGGCAGGTTTTCTTGTCTCAATGTAAAGATCAATGTCCTCCACAATATAATTGGCTCCGGCAGTATGCAACGCCTCAAAACAGGAGTACACATTATTTTATGGCATTTCCCGTATAGAGGCTGTAGTACCTGCCCTTTTCCTCCAGAAGCTGGTCGTGGGTGCCTCTTTCGATTATTCTTCCCTGCTCCAGAACCATTATACAGTCGGAATTCTTTACCGTTGAAAGCCTGTGAGCTATAACAAAGGTGGTTCGTCCTTCCATGAGGCGGTCCATGCCCTCCTGTACCAGAGCCTCGGTCCTTGTATCTATTGATGAGGTAGCCTCATCCAGTATGAGCACCGGAGGGTCCGCCACAGCCGCCCTGGCTATGGCCAGAAGCTGCCTCTGTCCCTGACTCAGGTTTCCTCCGTCTCCCGTGAGAACCGTATCGTATCCGTCTGGAAGCCTTCTTATAAAGCCGTCGGCATTGGCAAGAACCGCGGCCTTTACACATTCCTCATCGGAAGCGTTAAGCCTTCCGTATCTTATGTTGTCCATAACTGTTCCCGTGAAAAGATGAGTATCCTGAAGCACTATACCCAGAGAGCTTCTCAAATCAGGCTTGCGTATGCGCTTTATATCTATGCCGTCGTAGCTTATTTCCCCATCCTGAATATCATAAAACCTGTTTATGAGATTTGTAATGGTGGTTTTTCCCGCGCCGGTGCTTCCCACAAAGGCTATCTTCTGTCCCGGCTCGGCGTAAAGGTTAATATCGTGAAGAACGGTCTTTTTCGGATCGTAGCCAAAGTCCACATTTTTAAACTTCACGTCGCCGCGGAGCCTTGTGTAAACAGGCCTCATTCGGCTGTCCGTATCCTTCCACGCCCATACGCCCGTTCTTTCGGAGGCCTCTCTCAAGGCGCCGTCCTCGTCCTCCCAGGCGTTTACCAGTGTAACCGTTCCCTTGTCCTCTTCAGGCTCCTGATCAAGGAGATCCAGTATACGCCATATGCCTGCTCTGGCCATTACTATACTGTTCATCTGCTGGCTTATCTGCAGCACAGGCTGAGTGAAGTTCTTGTTAAGAGTAAGGAAAGCCACAAGAGTTCCCAGGGTCAGTCCCGAGTAGCCTCCGAGGGCCAGAATTCCTCCCACGGCCGCCACCAGCACGTAGCTTATGTTTCCTATATTGGCGTTTACCGGCATCATCATGTTGGCAAACTTATTGGCGTTGTCGGCGCTTACTCTCAGGTCTCCGTTGAGCTTTTTAAATCTGTCTACGCTTTCTTCCTCGTGACAGAAGACCTTTACCACCTTCTGGCCTTCAATCATTTCCTCTATGTATCCGTTGACAATACCCAGATCCTTCTGCTGATCCATAAAGTACTTTCCCGCCCGGCGGCTCAGCTTCAGACTCACGAAGGTCATTATGAGAACCATTACCACCGTTATAACAGTAAGAGGAATGTCAAGAACTATCATGCTCGCCAGTGTCACCACCATGGTAATCACCGAGTTGAGAACCTGCGGTATGCTCTGGCTCATAAACTGTCTGAGAGTATCCACGTCGTTGGTGTATACCGACATTATATTGCCGTGAGCATGGGTATCGAAATATTTTATGGAAAGAGACTCCATATTGTTAAAAAGCTCCGTCCTTATATTTCTCATGGTTCCCTGGCTGATGTTTACCATTATTCTGTTATACGCGTAGGCGCACACAATACCGGCGGCGAAAACACAGGCCAGCCTCATGAGAGCTCCCGCCAGAGGTGCGAAATCCTTTACGTCGGACTGGGTAAGAGGAATTATATAATCATCTATGAGGCTCTGCATGAAAAGGGTTCCCACAAGAGTAGCCACTGCCGAGCCTATTACGCAGAGGACCACCATAAGAAATGAAAATTTATATCCCTTTATCATGTATTTCAGTATTCTTTTCATATTACATGCCCTCCTTTCCCTGGGAAGCAGGGGGCTGGTCAAAGTCTCCTACGCCCTTTATCTGCATATCATATATGTCCTTATATATCCTGTTTTCCCGAAGAAGATTGTCGTGGGTATCAAAAGCGTTTATCCTTCCCTCATCCATGACTATTATTCTGTCAGCATTTTCAACGCTGGATATTCTCTGGGATATTATCAGCTTGGTGGTTCCCGGTATCTTCTCCGCGAAGGCCTTCTGTATAGACGCGTCTGTAGACGTATCCACGGCGCTGGTCGAATCGTCCAGAATAAGCACCTTCGGCTTTTTAAGAAGGGCTCTGGCTATACATATTCTCTGCTTCTGTCCTCCGGAAACATTGGAGCCTCCCTGCTCTATATAGGTGTCGTATTTATCCGGAAAGCTCTCTATAAATCCGTCGGCGCAGGCCTGTCTGCAGGCTTCTCTGCATTCCTCGAGAGTGGCGTCTTCCTTTCCCCATCTCAGGTTCTCCAGTATGGTTCCCGAGAACAGAACGTTTTTCTGAAGAACCACGGCCACGTTGTTTCTCAGTGTCTCAAGATCGTATTCGCGGACATCTCTTCCTCCTACCCGGACTTCACCTTTATCCACATCGTAAAGCCTGCTCACCAGATTTACAAGGCTTGATTTTCCCGATCCCGTGGCCCCGATAATGCCTACGGTCTCTCCCGAGGCTATGTGGAGATCTATATCCTTGAGTACATCCTCGCCGCTTCCGTGCTTGTAGGAAAAATCCACTCCGTTGAAATCTATGGATCCGTTTTCAACCTCTGTAACAGGATTTTCCGGATTTACTATGTCGGCCTTTTCCACAAGTACTTCGGTTATACGTCTTCCGCTGGCAAGGCTCATGGTTATCATTACAAAGATTATGGAGAGCATCATCA
>DVMP01000044.1 GCA_018714925.1 Candidatus Allocopromorpha excrementigallinarum | reverse complement strand
GATTATTATTGTTGTTTTATCAAAAATCAAAGGAGGTAAAAATATGCTGGTATGGCCCATACTCAGTTCTTTAATAATGATCTTTCTGCTTATAATCCCCGGTTTCTTCTTTAAAAAGAGAGATATTCTTTCAGAAGAGCAGAACAGCGGCATAAACAGCATAGTTGTAAATATAACCTGGCCATGTCTTGTTATTGACGCCATGCAGATGGAGTTCAGCATGGAAATTCTTAAGGACTGCTCCTTTATTCTCATAGTATGTCTCATAGTCTTTGCCGTGCTTCTTCTCATAAGCTTTCCCTTTGCCAAGCTCATACGCCTCAGCAAATCAAAGCAGTATCTGACGGTATTTATGCTGCTCTTTGCCAATACGGGATTCATAGGAATACCTGTAATAAGAGCCCTTTACGGAAACGACGCGATTTTTTACGCGGCCATAATAGAGCTGATAAATGATGTTCTCATATTCACCATAGGAATAATGATGATACAGATGTCGGCGGGAGCCAGCCTCAGGATAAACTTCCGCCAGTTCCTTAACCCGGGACTCATAGGAGTTATCATAGGGCTTCTCCTGTTCCTCCTTCGAGTGGAACTGCCTGATGTTATCGGAGGCTCCATAGAGATGATAGGAAACGCCACCACTCCTCTCACCATGTTTGTCATAGGCTTCCAGCTGGGAGGGCTGAAGCTTAAGGATGTTGTAAGCGACTGGCAGGTATACGCCGTGTGCTTTGTAAAGCTCCTTATAGTGCCTCTCCTGGCTCTTGTTCTTCTTAAGCTGTGGGTAGGCGAGTTCAGTCTCCTTGAAAAGGTTCTCATTATAGATTTCGCCATGCCTATCGCAGCTGTATCGGCCATATTCAGCCAGCAGTACAAGGGCGAAACGGCCTTTGCCACAAAGAGCGTGCTCCTTTCCACAGTGCTGTCCCTTATAACCATACCGGTCTTTGCCATAATAATGGAGCTTTAGAATCAAAAAAGGGCCTCATATGAAATTGGTATTTATCCGCTCCTCCTTTTCCGGTGCGGGCACTCTGGCAGCCCTGCCCGCTTCAATGCTGCGGAGGAGCCATGCCATATTTCTTCCCAAAACTCTCATTATCTGCAGGCCCTCAAGATCCTTTTTTACTTCATCGGGAGTGTTTCCGTGAACCATGTTCCAGTATCTTGAGGAAACCACCGGCATTTCCGCGTACAAAAGATATTTGTTCAGCTGATCCAGGGCCGCTGTGGTTCCCGCCCTTCTGGCGGAGACTATAACGGCAGCGGGCTTCAGATAAAAGGAATTCCTGCCTGCCCTGCTGTCAGAATAAAAAACTCTGTCCATAAACCCTGACATGGATGCCGCTGCGGAAGCAAAGTGAACAGGTGCCCCGAATACAAAGCCGTCGTATTCCCCAGCCTTTTCCACAAAGGAATTTACAGTATCATCGTACTGACATTTTCCATGCTCCCCGCAAAAGCCGCAGCCGATACAGCCTGTAAGGGGCTTGTTTCCTATCCAGAAATGCTCTGTTTTCACTCCTCCCTCATTGAGAGTTTTCTCCACCTCGCACAGGGCTGTATACGTACAGCCATAATGATTGGGAGACCCGTTTACCAAAATCACCTTCATTTTTTTCCTCCTGATGCAATACATCTCTACCTTAACAACTTATTTTAACAGCAGCTTGTTTTAACCGGTCCGAAGAATTTACCGCCGGCGGCTTTGCTTTTTCTACCAGCTGAACAGCCAGCCCATAATTTCTTCATCAAAGGCAAAGGAAGCTCCTCCGGCATGCTGATCGGAATACCCTCTTTCCGTAAAATAGCTCTGGTCCTTTACGTCCAGCACAAGAATATGGTTTATCTCCTCTTCTGTCATGCCTCTTTCCCTGTATAGTTCACGAAGCCGGGCGTAAGCCTCCTTTAAAGGCTCCGATCCGTAATAGCTGTCCTCCTCTCCCACTGCCATGTATACAGGGGTTTTCCCTTCAGCCAGCCTTTCAAGATCTCCATCCCATCCGGTACTGACAGCGAGATATGCCGTATAAAGCTCCGGGCTTTCCCCCATTACCAGAGAGCCTGTCTCGCCGCCTCCCGACATTCCGTTGAGATATACCTTATCCCTGTCTATATTGTAAGCCGAGATAAGGTATTGTGTCAAAGCTATTGTCTGCCGTGCGGATGTTTCCTCCCAGTCATTCAGCTGAGGCGCCGCGATTATCATCTTTTCATTGTATTTCATGGCTTCAAAGGCAAACTCCTCATATCTTAAATTTGCTCCCACTCCCTGAAAATACAGTCCCTCATAACCCGGCAGAGTAACAAAGAGAGCGTATGGAGAGCTTCCGTCATAGCTTTCAGGCACGTAAAGATTGTAATGAATATCTCCCTCCTCAGGGGAATGAAGAACATTGTCCATCACAAAGCCTCTGTAGCTTTCGCTTCCCTCCGTTACCTCTGCTCCCTGATCGCTGCCGCTTTCACAGGAGGCCAGACACACTGCCATCAGAGCAAACAGAAAACATACCAGAACTCTTTTTCTAATCATACTCTTTCATCTCCCTTTCCTTTACTGAAAAACCAGCCCTGATATAAATATCAAGGCTGGCTTTTCAAGAGTGTTTCATGTAAAGACCTTATTTAAGCTTTGCGCCGTCCCTGAAGGCGTTTCCCACCTTTTCTCCCAGAACGTGATAGGCTTCGTTGGCCGAATCAAAGGATATAGGTCTGAATTTAGTCATGTCCGGCTTTCCGTCCTCTCCCAGAACTCTTTCATCTATAGCCACGTTTACGATTTTTCCTATAATGTTGCCGTCTTCATTAAACTTAACAAGCTCACATTCCATGGCTACAGGAAGCTCGTCGATGAGGGGAGCGTCCACCTTCTCGCTTTTAGTTACATGGAACCCCGATTTTTCCATTTTCTTCGGCTCGCTGTTTCCGGAAACTATTCCCACGTAATCCGACGCTATCACGTTGTCAGCATCGGCAAAGCTTACTGTAAAGGCCTTTCTTGCCTTGATATTAGCTGTGGTCCTGTGGCTGGCGCTGAGGCAGAGCACCACCTCGTCGTCATTGTAGATTCCTCCCCAGGCGGCATTCATAGCATCGGCTGTTCCGTCTTCGTTGTAGGTGCCGATAATAAGCACAGGAAGAGGATAGATCCACGGCTTTGCTCCAAAATTCTTTCTCATAGCTTATCACTCCTTGTAAATAAAATTTAAGCTACTTCTGTTCGTCTACAGGAGGTACCATTTCGGCATACCCGCGAAGCATTTCAGGGGTGCTTATATAGTAGCGCTTCTTTTTATCCATGGCGGCAATTTTCGCCATTTCATCGTCCGTAAGCTCAAAGTCGAAAAGATCGAAGTTGTCCCTGATATGCTCAGGATTCTTTGAGCCCGGTATAACTATATGTCCCGCCTGAATATGCCATCTCAGAATTATCTGCGCGCCGGATTTTCCGTACTTTTTGCCAAGCTGAGCGAACAGAGGCTCCTCAATGAGAGCCTTGTCCCCGTGTCCCAGAGGATACCAGGCCTGAATGACCATACCCTCCTTATCCAGGAATTTCTTCAGCTCTTTTTCCTGGGAGTAGGGATGAACCTCAGTCTGCAGTACAGCCGGCTTTACCTGGCATATATGGAGAATCTCCTTTATCTGCTCCTCATTAAAGTTGGAAAGGCCGATGGCCCTTACCTTTCCTTCTTTGTAGGCCTTTTCCATGAGCCTGTATCCCGCCACGTAGTTTCCCGAAGGCTGGTGTATCAAAAGCAGATCAATGTAATCCGTGTCCAGTCTCTCAAGGGTTTTTTCCACGGCGTCCTCTTCCTCATAAAAGGCCGGCCACAGCTTTGTCTCCAGAAAGATTTCCTCCCTTTTCAGCCCTGATCTTTTCATGGCTCTTCCAACGGCCTTTTCGTTTACATAGGCGTTGGCCGTGTCAATAAGTCTGTAGCCGCTTTCAAGGGCGCTGAGAACCGAAGCCTCCGCTTCGTCAGGGGTCATCAGAAAGGTACCGATCCCTGCCATAGGCATTTTTATTCCGTTGTTTAAAGTAGCATATTTCATTTTATCACATCCTTCTTACTTTTTAAACGCGGCTGTTACAGCCTCCGCTTTGTCAGGTGAATTTTTTCATTTCATATTATGTCAACATTACGAGGGCGGGTATTTTATTATCCGGGAATCCCCTTATAATCCCAGACTGTCTACCCAGTCCTGAACCTCCTGCTGATCTGTTCCTGACTGGAATCTCATTCCCTCCTGCCAGTCGCCTGTTCCTGCCATTTCCTCAAGGAGCTGTCCGCTGTCTCCAAGTCCCGAGCTTGAGGAGGTGCAGAATGGGATTACAGTCTTGCCTGTAAAGTCATTGGCCTCAACAAATCCATCTACAGGCCATGCCGCCTCTCCCCACCATATAGGGTAGCCGATAAATATCGTGTCATATGAGTCCCAGTTATCAACAGTGTCGGCAGTCAGCTCCACAGCTCTGGCATCCTCATTTTCATGCTCGTATACTACTCTGCTGTTTTCATTTGTCCAGTCCAGGTCCTCATCCGTATAAGGATCCGCCGGTTCCAGCGCAAATAAATCTCCTCCTGTCGCGTCGGCAATGTATTGGGCCACTTCTTCGGTGTTTCCTGTGGCCGAGTAGTAAACTACCAGGACGTTTCCGCCGCCCTCTCCGTCTCCGGCCTGTGCCTGATCACCGTCTGAGGAGCTGCCGCAGGCCGCAAGCCCCAGCACCATCAATATACCTGTTAACAGGGCTGTGAGTTTTTTCATAGTCTTTTTCTCCTTTCACTAATTAAATAACTTAATCTGTCAGGCTTAAAATCGCCTGTATGTAATATAGTTTTCTTTTTCCCTTTCTCTTTTATGTTGCCTTAATTATAAAAAATCAAGACTTCAGAAGAAGTCTCGATTCGTTATATGGTATATACCGAAAGGTTAACAGTAAAAGCTTTTAACCTAAGGATTTCAGGGTCTCTTTCCCGGCGATTTTTTCTACAGCCTCGAGAAACCTGCTTACAACAGGCGAAGGCTCCGGCGAATGGAGAAGTCCAAAGGGTATTGTGTAATCCCAGTCAACTCTGAGTATTTTCAGCAGCGGGTGAACGTACCGCCAGTTTTCAATGGCCATAAGCACACTCCCTCTGTTTTCACACCTGTTAAAGGCCTCCATGTCGTAAAAATCTATATCAACTATATTTATCTGAGGATGATTTTTCCACAAGTCGTCCCTCAGAGTGTCCACATAGTGGCTCCATTCTCTTCTCATGAGCATGAGATCTTCTCCGTAAAGATCCCCGATAGTGAGTCTTTCTTTTCCCGCCAGCCTGTGATGTATGGAAACAGCACAGCATATAGGCTCCCTTGACAGCTCAAGCCCCCGGCATTTTCGCAGGCTGAGCATGGTCTCGTCGAATATTCCCGCCACCACGTCTATATTCTGTCCCAGATTAGCCAGTATCTCCCTGGCATTTTCCTGCGTATTGTCAAAGGGTACCAGCTGAAATTTTATATCCGGACAGTATTCCTCAACCTTCGGCCAGAGATCTACCATAACCTGAGCCGGCGTCATAGGCGAGGTTCCGATGCGAATGAGATTTTCCCCTTTCTGCATGGCGTTTCTGGCTCTTGTTACCGAATCCTTGCAGTACTGTATTATATAATTGGCGTCCTGATAAAGGGACTGTCCGGCCTTTGTGGGAGTCAGCCCCCTGTGGGTTCTTACAAAGAGCTTAAGCCCCAGGTTTTCCTCAAGAAGGTTTATCTGCTTTATTACAGCCGGAGGCGATACGTAAAGCTTTTCCGCCGCTTTATTGAAGCTTCCCGATTCTACGACGCATATGAAGGTTTCCAGCTGTGGATTATACATGAGATTCACCTTCCTTTCCCTGATCTGTATAATAGAAAATTATACCATAACAGGCCCCACGTCCGCAAATCCGCTTTTCGGCTCCCGGCTTGCCTTCAGCGGCTTTTCTACCGCAACTATTCCGAAAATTCGCTTTAGAGGGAGAAATCCTGCGCTGATTCATGTACATACTGTGCTGCCGCAGGTGATTTCTCCCTGATTTGAATTATGGAAAGGCGTTTAGGTAGAAATTGTATGAATGTCAACTAGAAAGTGAGCCACGTGCTCGTTTGATTTTGAGCCACTTGTGCTCATTTGAAAGTGATCCACCTAAGCACCGTTCTTCGAATGATCCAGACGGTAGGAGTAGCCATTCATATCAAGA
>DVMP01000043.1 GCA_018714925.1 Candidatus Allocopromorpha excrementigallinarum | reverse complement strand
AAAATTTAAAAAAATTCGAAAAATTACATCTTTTTCATGGGTTCATGAAAAAATATCTCTTTTAATTGCGTCACAGGAAACTTTCCCCTGAGGGATTTTCATATGACGCAATTTTATTTTTTAGACAAAAGCCTGTCCCCGGGTTACAATACCCTCAAGCACGAGATAATACCGCTCTGATCTTAAGGCGATAACTATGGTTTAACCTGCATTTATCAAAAGGAGGAATGATTATGTTACAGGGTATGGAATACAGGGACTGGATATCCACTAAGCTGGATATCAACAAGGAGCTTCTCTACCTTACAAGGCAGGATGTTCTCGATCTCAAGCTTACAGACGAGGAGATCACCGAGATGACTAAGGAGGGAATGATAGCCTACAGCACCGGCAATGCCGAAATGCCTGCCAAAATAGGCATACACCCTCTGAAGGATACTCTCATGCACGCCATGCCTGCCAATATGAAGACCCTGTCAGCGGCCGGAATCAAATGGGGCTGCTGCTTTCCCGACAATATGCCGAGATTCGGATACACTCAGACCACATGTACACTCATACTGAACGACTATCAGTCGGGTACGGCCATTTCCTTTATGGACGCTGATTACATAACACGCGTAAGAACAGCGGCCGTAGCCCTTTTAAGCTGTCAGAAGTTCGCCCGTCAGGATTTTAAAACCATGGGCATGATAGGCTGCGGCATTCAGGGCAAGCAGCAGGTGGCCATGCTGGGACGAGCATATCCGCAAATAGAAGAGATATACATTCTCGACAGATTTGAAGAGGCCATGGACGCTCTTATTGAAGAGTGCGGTCAATATACAAAGGCCCGCTTTATAAAAGCCGACTGGGAAACTCTGGCAAAAAACAGCGAGGTCATACTCTCAGCCGCTTATATACCCGCTGTGCCTAATCCTCAGATAAAGGACCAGTGGCTGAATAAGAAAGGGCTCACCATAATAGCCAGCGACTGCCACACTCATTATGAGGATGTTTCAATAAAGGCTGCTGACAAGTATTACTGCGACAGCATAGAGGAGCATGAGCTTTTCATTACCTACGGACTGTATCCTCAGGGCCTTCCTGAAATAACCGGCGAAACGGGAGCCGCTCTCGCCGGAGTGGTGCCCGGACGCGAAAGTGACGACGAATTTATATTCGTCAACAATGTGGGAATGGCCGTAGAGGATATAACCGTTGCCAGAAAAATATTCGATACAGCTCTGGAAAGAGGCGTGGGCGTAAAAATGCCTCTGTAGACGGCAGCCTCGGTTTTAACATGACGAGGGTGTTCTTTCTGAGAATGCCCTCTTTTATAAAAGTATAAAAATGATTTTGAGAAGGGAGCCGGCAGATATGAACAACTGGATGTATGAAAGCAGGATTACCGTTGTAACGGGCCACTTGGGAAGCGGGAAAACAGAATTTGCCCTTAACCTGGCCCTGAAGCTTTCTTCAGCCGGATTTTCCGCTGCCCTTGCCGATCTGGATGTGGTAAATCCCTATTTCAGATCAAGAGAACAGAAGGAGTTTCTCGAGGCTCACAAAATCCGCCTTATCTCATCGCCGGATGCCTGCGTTGACGCAGACGTCCCCTCTATGCCTCCTGATGTAAGGATCCTTTTTGACAATCCCCGGCTTTGGGGGATACTTGATATAGGAGGCGACGCCTCCGGATCACGGGTCCTTGCCAGATACAGGGAAAATCTCAGAAGCTGCGAGGCCAAAATGCTTTTCGTCATTAACGGCAACAGGCCCATGACCTGCACTCCCTCCGGCATCATTGATTTTATAAAGGGCATAGAAGAAACATCAGGTCTTGCCGTTGAGGGGCTTGTAAACAACACTCATTTCTTTGAAAGAACGGAGCCTGATGATATTATGCGAGGGGCGGAGCTTGCCGGCGAGGTTTCAAGGCTCTCGGGAGTCCCCGTTATATGTCATATGGTTCCCGAAGGCGCAGCCTTCCAGAGCCTCCCGGATATTGCTCCTCTGTTTCCCGTTCATCTGTACATGAAAAAGCCGTGGGATAAAATCCCCGCAGAACAGGAGTTTTAACACAATGATCCATTTAACATTTCAACGTGACCTGTGCAAGGGCTGTGAGCTCTGCATATCCGTATGTCCAAAGAAGCTTCTCGCCCTGGATGCCGCTGTAAACATAAAAGGATACCGCCCGGCCTTCTGCACCGACGAAGAGTCATGTATAGGGTGCGCAGGGTGCGCCAGAATATGCCCTGATTCCGTTATCACCATTGAAAAGGATTGAAAAAGAGGTGCAAAAATGAAAAGAGAAATCTGGAAAGGCAGCGAGGCAATATCGGAGGCTGCCATCAGATGCGGCTGCCGCGGCTTTTTCGGCTATCCCATAACACCGCAGAATGAAATTCCGGAATACATGTCATACAGAATGCCTCAGGCAGGAGGAGTGTTTGTCCAGGCGGAATCCGAGCTGGCGGCCATTAACATGGTTTACGGCGCCGCGGCGTCGGGAATACGTGTTATGACCTCCTCTTCATCTCCGGGAATAAGTCTTAAGCAGGAAGGTATAAGCTACATGGCTGGAGCCCAGCTTCCGGCTGTTATTGTAAACGTAATGAGAGGCAGCCCGGGGCTCGGATCCATACAGCCTGCCCAGGGAGACTACTACCAGGCCACAAGAGGCGGAGGCAACGGCGATTACCGCACGGTTACTCTGGCTCCCGCCACTCTTCAGGACGCGGTGGAGCTTATGCAGGACGCCTTTGATATTGCCGACCGCTACAGAAATCCCGTCATGGTTCTCGTAGACGGCCTTATCGCCCAGATGATGGAGCCTGTCGTATGGAAGGAGCGGGAAACAGACGAAGCCTTCGATAAAAGCTGGACCGCCTCGGGAAGACAGGGCAGAAGCCGCAACAACTTCATAACTTCTCTATTTATTGACGCCAGTATCTGTGAGAACCATAACGAGCTTCTGAGAAAAAAATACACAGCCATGGAAGAGCGTGAATGTAGATGGAAGGAGATCATGACCGAGGATGCGGAGATTATCCTTGTCGCCTACGGCACTCCTTCGAGAATAGCTGAGACAGCAGTCGGAGTTCTTCGGGAGCAGGGGATAAAAGCCGGTCTTCTTCGTCCCGTATCCCTGTGGCCTTTTCCTTCACCGCGGCTGAAGGAGCTGGCATCCCAAAGCCATGTAAAGGCCTTCCTCGACGTGGAGATGAGCATGGGCCAGATGCTTGACGATGTAAGGCTGGCCGTTGCCGAAAGGAAGCCTGTTATGTTTTACGGCCGCACGGGCGGCATGATTCCTTCAGTATCTGAGGTGGTAAAGGCCGCCTGTGAAGCATATGAGGAGGTAAAGTAAAATGACTGTAATATACGCGAAACCAAAGGGTATTCAGGATACGGAAATGCACTACTGTCCCGGCTGCAGCCACGGAACCGTCCATAAGCTTATTGCGGAGGTTCTGGAGGAAATGGATGCCATAGACGACGCCATAGGCGTATGTCCCGTAGGCTGCGCCGTATTCGCCGGCAATTACTTTTCATGCGACTTTGTTGAAGCCGCTCACGGAAGAGCCCCGGCCGTGGCCACAGGTATTAAACGGACGCATCCCCATCAGCCGGTGTTTACATATCAGGGAGACGGAGATCTGGCCTCCATAGGGGCCGGTGAAATAGTACACGCCGCCATGCGGGGAGAAAAGTTTACAACAATCTTTATAAATAACGCTATCTACGGTATGACGGGAGGACAGATGGCTCCCACCACGCTCCTGGGACAGAAGGCCACCACAGCCAGAGACGGCCGTAACAAGGAGCTTCACGGCTCACCTATGAAAGTCGCCGAGATGCTCTCGACTCTTGACGGCCTCGTATACGCGGAGCGTGTATGCGTCACCGATATTCCTCACCTGAACAAGGCGAAAAAGGCCATAAAAAAGGCCTTTACAAAGCAGATGGCAAATGAAGGCTTTACCTTTGTGGAAATTCTCAGCTCCTGTCCCACCAACTGGGGCATGACAACTCTTGAAGCCAACAGATGGCTCATGGAAAACATGGCTGCCTACTACCCTCTGGGAGTCATAAAGGATAAGGAGGCGGAATAAATGAGAAAAGAAATCATACTCGCCGGCTTCGGCGGTCAGGGGATAATGTCCATGGGCAAAAACCTGGTGGAGGCCGGGGTAAAGGAAAATCTTGAGGCCTCGTGGGTTCCTTCCTACGGTCCGGAGATGCGCGGGGGAACAGCTAACTGCTCCGTCATTCTCAGCGATAAGCCCATAGGAGCGCCCCTTGTGGAGACCCCTGAGGAGGTCATAGCCATGAACAGACCCTCTCTTTTGAAATTCGAGCCTGAAACGGCCCCGGGAGGAACTGTCTTCATCAACAGCAGCATTATCGCCGATAAAATTTCACGAAAGGATATTGACGCGGTATACATCCCCTGCGACGATATCGCGAAAGAGCTGGGAAACATAAAGGTAAGCAACATGGTGATGCTGGGCGCGTATATAGGAAAAACCGGAACTGTCAAGGCTGAAACCGTAAAGGAAATGATCCGGGAAACATTTTCCGGAAAAAAAGAATCGCTTATTAAGCTTAACATTGAAGCCCTTGACAGGGGAATCAGATGGGTAGGCTGAAGCTTTTAAAAGAGAACCAGATAAACCTCCATATCGTCCTTATCCTTCAGGAAATCCTCAATGGTCTCTTCAGCTGTCCTGAGAGCTTCTTCCCTGGGATATCCGTATATGCCGGAGGATATCAGAGGAAACGCCACCGAACCGCAATTCTTCTCAGCAGCCGCCTCAAGGGCGCTCCTGTAGGCGCTGCGAAGCACTTTTTCCTCTCCGTGTCCTCCGCCCTTCCATACGGGTCCCACAGTATGTATTATATATTTAGCCTCAAGGCCGTAGGCGTCTGTTACCACCGCCTGTCCCGGAGGGCAGGGAGCCTTCCGTAGGCATTCCTCCTGAAGCTTTGGCGAATCTGCGGCGGCGAATATTGCTCCGCATACCCCGCCGCCTCTCAGCAGCTGAGAGTTGGCCGCGTTAACAACAGCGTCTGTTTTCATTTTAGTTATATCACCCTTTACTTTTTTAAAAGGCATAATACTTCTCCTATCCGTTGTTCTTCCTGTATTCTCTGCAGGCCTCCACAGTGCCTTCCATTTTGTCGAATACAGCTCTGTAGAGGAAGCTATAAAACTCCTCCTGTCTGTTTCCCTTGAGACACTCCCCCACAAGCTCGCAGTACTTTTCCCTGCTTATGGGCATACTTACAGGCGTAAAGCCGTTTTCCATAAGATAGTAATTTAAAGCGAAAACGGCGATTTCCGGACTGAATTCGCTGAAGGGATATATATCTATTATCTTATTATGAATATACATGGCCTTGAGAACCACATTGTTTCCCGCTTCAGGACTGTATACCCTTCTCATGGCGTCGTCCAGCTTTTCCTCTATATCCACCGAATATACGGGGACGTGGTTGAAAAGATATACAACGGGATTGGATTTCCTGAAATATCCGTTTTCATCCTCCGAAAGTATTCTGTAGGCGCTTATGAGCATGTTCTTATCCAGATAGTTCCCCATTTCCAGACAGTTGTAAGCCACCCTTATAAGGCTTCGGAAGTTTTCCATAAACACGTAATCCTTTACGGGGACCTCCTTTTGCAGCTCGCCCTCCAGAATCTTATCCACCCTTACTTTTTCGTGGTTGGGATTTCTCACTATAAGGGAAGCCTTTATCATGTCTATTTTGTTTACTTCCATTACGGCGGACTTAAGCAGGCGGTCGTTTTTTATAAAACCTGTAAGCTCCTTCCTCATACTGTACAGTTTTTCATTCATAAAACAGCTCCTACTCCTTTAAAAATCCTATTCTTCCCACGGCTCCCGGATACTTGAACATTTCCGCGTCTTCAAGGTCTTCCCCCGCCTTTCTCAGAGCAGGCATTTTGCTTCTGAGAAAATCATAGCTGATGGTGGGGAGAAACACTATATCATAGCTGTGCTGAAAGGTGAGCTGAAGAAAATCCAGCACCTCGTCATCGTTAAAGCCTTCCTCTATGCCCACGTCAAGTCTTACGGAAAGCTTCTGTCCCACGGCTCTGTTTATGCCGTCTATAACCGGCTGCAGCTCCTTTCCTCCGTTGGACTGCTTATACCTGGTGTAGTTAAATGTATTAACCTTTACGGCAACACGGTCAAATCCGGATTTTTTCAGTTCTTCAGCCTTTTCCGCCAGATCCTGACCGTCTGTTGTATATGTTTTTACGTCTTTCTCCATAAAAAGCAATTATCTCCCCGTTTCTTTTATTTTTCATTGTACTTGAAAATTCCCGCCTAGTCAATGTTACTTGATTGTGATAAACTTAAAACATGAAAATTTTACTAATAGGAGATACCCACGGAAAACTCAATAAATTCAGGGATATCCTTCCGAAGATTACCGCGGTGGATCTTATCGCTCATACGGGAGATTACGAGGCGGATGCCGCGAAGATTCACGAGGAGACCTCCATTCCCGTAGTGTCTGTAAAGGGCAACTGCGACGGTGGGTATTCCTCCGAGGATTTCAGGATAATAGAAACAGAATTCGGAAACATACTTCTGACTCACGGACACATGGAAAACGTCAAAAGCGGGCTTACAGGCCTCATGTACAAGGCCATGGAAAACGGCTGCGCCGCCGCTTTCTTCGGTCATACCCACGTCTCTCTCACAGATGAGTGGAAGGGCATCCGCTTTGTAAATCCCGGAAGCCTCACCCTGCCCAGAGACGGCAGCGACGGTTCTTACGCCATCGTGAGAACCTCCAGAGACAGCTTTGACGCTTCCATAGTCTACTATTCAACTGTAATGGGATCCGGAAACAAAAAGCCGGGCTCCGGCTATATTAAACGCCTCCTTAATTACAGCGACAGATTCTGAGCTGAATATATAAAAACATTAAAAAAACGCCGCTTTTTTCAGCGGCGTTCCTTACGCGGCTCAGGCGGCCAGAGTCTTGATCAGCACTATGACAAATATAGCTATAAAAGCCGCCGTTTCTATACATATGAGTATCTTCAGTATCTCACATATTTTACTGAATTTATTTCCATATCTCAGGTTCTTTTTCGTATTTTTCGCTATACTCCTTACCAGCAGAACGAAAACAACAAGTCCGAATACCAGCGCCAGAATTAGTAAAATCATGTTTTTTCCAACCTTTCACCAAAGATTACGGTTAATTATACCACGATATTATGGTAATTTGTTGTTTTTTTTACTCTTTCCGTAAAAATCCCGGATCATTCTAAAGCTGCTGGGTTATTTCCCTGTATTTGAGCTTTACTCCCCTCTGCTTCAGCTTTATGGCTTTAAGGAATACCTTCGCCGTATCCATACATGTCATTACCGATATTCCCCTCTCTATGGCCTTTCGCCTTACAGGGAAGCTGTCGTTTTCCTTTCTGTTGGCCACCACCGGAAGATTGATTACCAGAGAAATCCTTTCGCTGCTGTCGCTGCTGTGGTTGGTTATCCATTTCTGAGCCGTATCGTAATCCATAGGCTGAGCCTCGATATCGTGGGCCTTCATAAAGTCCGCCGTATCGTCTGTCACATACAGCTTAAATCCCGCTTCACTGTAATCTCTCAGTATATCGGCAGTATACTGATTCTGCTCCGCGTCCCTCAGCGTCACGAATATATTTCCCTCTGTGGGAATATCCATGCCTGCTCCGAGAAAGCCCTTGTAAAGAGCCTTGTCCAGATCCTCATCTATTCCCAGCACCTCTCCTGTGGATTTCATTTCAGGGCCGAGGGCTATATCCATGTCCGTAAGCTTGGCGCTTGAGAAAACAGGAACCTTCACAGCATATTCCCTGCTCTTTTTATAAAGTCCCGTACCGTACTCGCTGTCACGGAGCTTATGTCCCAGCATGGCGGCAACAGCCAGCTTTACCATAGGCACCTTTGTAACCTTGCTCAGTATGGGAACTGTACGCGAGGCCCTTGGATTCACCTCTATTACGTATATTTTTTTACCGTCATAGGCATACTGTATGTTCACAAGACCGACTACCTCCAAAGCTTTCGCGATTCTCTCCGTGTAGTCGAGAAGCTGATTTTCCACCTCTTCGGAAAGGGAGAAATCAGGGTATACGGATATGCTGTCTCCGGAATGTACTCCCGCTCTTTCAACGTGCTCCATTATTCCCGGTATGAGAATATCCTCTCCGTCAGCGATGGCGTCTACCTCTATTTCCTTTCCCTGTATGTACTGGTCGATGAGCACAGGATGCTCAGTGGAAAGAGATACGGCCTCCTTAAGGTATCTCGTAAGCTCAACATCGTTGTATACCACCTGCATGGCTCTTCCCCCTATTACATATGAGGGCCTTACCACCAGAGGATATCCCAGACGTCTTACAGCCTCAAAGGCCTCCTCCTGATTTGTTACAGCCGCTCCTTCGGGAACGTCTATTTTAAGCTCTGCCAGCAGCTGACAGAATTTTTCCCTGTCCTCAGCCAGATCTATATTCTCAAAGGAGGTTCCCAGTATATTTATGCTCCTGCTGTTAAGCTTCTCCGCCAGATTAAGAGAGGTCTGTCCGCCAAACTGAAGTATGACTCCGTAAGGTCTCTCCCTTTTTATAACGTTCATTACATTGTCTATGTGAAGAGACTCGAAATACAGCTTATCGGATGTGTCGAAGTCGGTGCTGACCGTCTCGGGATTGTTGTTCATTATTATGGCCTCATAGCCCAGCTCCTTTATGGCCCACACTCCCTGTACGCAGCAGTAGTCAAATTCTATGCCCTGGCCTATCCTTATAGGGCCCGAGCCTATTACGAGTATCTTCTCCTCAGGGCTTCTTACGCTTTCATCCTCCTCGTCATAGCACGAATAGTAATAGGGAGTGGCAGCGTCGAATTCTCCTCCGCAGGTATCTACCATTTTGTAAACAGGATAGATATCGTTATATACTCTTATATCCTGAAGAACCGCTCCCGATACTCCTGACATCATCATTATATCGCTGTCGGTAAAGCCTCTGGACTCGGCCTCATAAACCAGCTCCTTGCTGAGAGGACCCGCCTTCAGTCTTCTCTCCAGATCTATTATTCCCTTTATTTTGTTAAGGAACCACCTGTCTATTTTAAGAAGCTCATACAGCTCCTCCACATCCATAAGCTCCCGTCTCATTACCTCCGCTATGCAGAATATTCTCTCATCGTCGCAGGCCTTAAGCTTTTCTGTAAGCCTTTCGTCATCAAGGCCCGAAACAAACGGTATATGAAGGCCGTCGCATTTAATCTCTATGGATGTAAGGGCCTTTAAAAGAGCGCTTTCAAAGGTTCTGCATATGGACATAACCTCTCCCGTGGCCTTCATCTGGGTGCCGAGACGTCTCGAGGCTGTTCGGAACTTGTCAAAGGGCCACTTGGGGAACTTCACCACAACATAGTCCAGCACAGGCTCAAAGCAGGCGCTGGTGGTCTGGGTAACGTAGTTGGAAAGCTCGTCAAGATTATATCCCAGAGCTATCTTGGCCGCTATTTTGGCTATGGGATATCCCGCAGCCTTAGAGGCCAGAGCCGATGATCTGCTTACTCTCGGGTTTACCTCTATAACTATGTAATCCCCGCTTTCCGGGTCAAGGGCAAACTGCACGTTGCAGCCGCCTTCTATTTTAAGGCTCCTGATTATTTTTATGGAGGCGTCTCTGAGCATCTGATACTCTTCGTCTCTCAGTGTCTGAGTAGGAGCCACAACTATGCTGTCTCCCGTGTGAACCCCTACGGGATCCAGGTTTTCCATGCTGCATATGATGATACAGTTGTCCCTTCCATCCCTTATTACCTCGTATTCTATTTCCTTCCAGCCGGCTACGGATTTTTCCAGAAGTATCTGCCCTATGGCGCTGTTTTCCATTCCCTTATAGCAGAGCTGCTCCAGCTCCTCTTTGTTTTCGGCTATGCCGCCTCCCGTGCCTCCGAGGGTATATGCCGGCCTTATTATAACCGGAAAGCCTTCCTTTTCAACGAATTTATAGCACTCATCCATGGAGGTGGCTATAATACTGCCGGGCACAGGCTCTCCGATTTCCTCCATAAGCTTCTTGAACTCTTCCCTGTCCTCGGCCTTCCTTATGCTTTCCCTGTTTACGCCCAGAAGCTTGGTTCCGTACCTGGCCAGTATTCCCTTTCCCTCCAGCTCCATGGCGAGATTAAGCCCTGTCTGTCCTCCGAATCCGGCCAGCATACCGTCAGGTCTTTCCTTTTCGAGAATCTGCTCAAGGGCTTCTTCCGTAAGAGGCTCCATGTACACCTTGTCGGCTATTCCCTTGTCGGTCATTATGGTGGCGGGATTGCTGTTTACCAGTATGGTCTCTATGCCTTCCTCTCTTATGGCCTTGCAGGCCTGAGTGCCGGCGTAATCAAATTCAGCCGCCTGTCCTATTACTATAGGGCCCGACCCTATTATGAGAATTTTATTGAGCGATGGCTTCTTAGGCATTTTCCCCCTCCTTTTCCATGAGACTTATAAATCTGTCAAACAGGTACGCGTTGTCATTGGGGCCCGGAGATGCTTCCGGGTGAAACTGCACCGAAAAAACAGGCAGATCCCTGTGCTCCATTCCTTCCACAGTACCGTCGTTAAGATTAAGGTGGGTCACTTCCATTCCCTTAAGTATAATGCTCTCATGCTGTACCGCGTATCCGTGATTCTGAGAGGTTATATATGATCTCTTGGTATTTTTATCGTATACTCCGTGGTTCCCTCCCCTGTGTCCGTATTTGAGCTTATATGTCTTACCGCCCAGAGCTATGGCCAGGATCTGATGTCCCATACATATGCCGAACATGGGCAGCTCGCTGTTTCTTATAAGGCTTCGCACCTCCTCCACAGCTTCGGAGGCCTCCTCCGGATCTCCCGGGCCGTTGGTGAGAAAAACTCCGTCAGGCTTGCCTCCCAGTATTTCCTCCGCCTTTGTCCCGTAAGGATAAACTGTAAGGCGGCAGCCTCTCTCCCTCAGGGATTTCAATATGCTGCCCTTTACGCCGAAATCCAGAACAGCCACATTAAAGGCTCTTCCCTCTTCACCCAGAGGCTCCAGAACGTATTTTTTCTCTGTGGCGGCCTCCTTCATCCAGTCCCCTCTCAGGCTTCCTTCATCGCAAAGCCTCTTGGCCTCACCTATGGAGATGCCCTCGGTGCTTATAACACACTTTACCGTTCCTTCGTTTCTTATTTTCTTTGTTATTTTCCTGGTATCCACCCCAAAGACCCCGGGAACATTATTTTTCTCAAGCCACTGTCTCATGGACATTACGCTTCTGCTGTTTGAGGGCTCGTCGCACAGGTCCTTTATAACCAGTCCAAAGGCGTGAATTTTTTCCGACTCATTGTCTTCGACGCTTATTCCGTAATTTCCCATAAGGGGATATGTCATGTTTATAATCTGCCCTTTATATGACGGATCTGTAAGAATCTCCTGATATCCCGTCATAGACGTATTGAACACCAGTTCCCCTACAGCCGTCTTTTTGGCTCCGAAGCCTCTGCCCTTAAAAACGCTTCCGTCTTCAAGGTATATGAGTCCTTCGGTCTTATCCGCAGTTACCATCATATGTCACTCCTCGTTACATTCAATAGGCGACATTCCTGCCGCCTTTCACATAATTATACATTAATATAAATGTTTATGCAACATTATACTGTTATTTTTTATTTTTTTCCTTCATCGTATCCACGTTCATAAAGACCGACGCGCCTGTAGCCACCAGCTTTCCGCTCTCCTGGCTGTAGGCCTCGCAGGTAAGCTGCGTTATTCTCCTTCCCGTTGCCGTTGCCTTCGCCGTAACAAGCATTTTGTCTCCCACCTTTACAGGGCGTACATATTTTACGTCGAGGCTGACGGTGGGAGCGAAATTTTCTCCCGCGAAAAACCTGGCCAGAGCAGATATTGTCAGATCAAAGGCCGTGCATATTATCCCTCCGTGAAGAGTCCCCGCCCTGTTTGCCTGCCACTTCTGGACAGGAAAGGCGAAGGTAAGCGTCTTATGGGCATAAGAACAGCCGGCTTTTTCCGACTTCATCATTCCGTTTATTCTGTCCTTCTGATTTACGTTGTTTTCCTTAAGAGTCCTTTCGGCGTGGGCCTCCAGAAGCTCCTGTCCTCTTTTCATATCTTCACTGATCATCGCAGCTCTCCTTTCCCTTTTTCAGCTCCAGTCATCCTTGCCTTTTTTCAACTTGTATTATACTATATTTTGTAATAAGATGACAGATTTCAGAAAATAACTTCTTTTCACTGTTGACCCTCTCCAAGATTAATGGTATATTTTGAGTTAGTTTTAACTAACTGTATGAGAAAGGAGTATGCCCTTTAACAATGACCACCGATATTTTAACAGCCTTCCTTCTTACCTCGCTGGCCGGTCTCAGCACCGGCGTCGGCAGCCTTATAGCCTTTCTGGCAAAGGGATCCAATGAAAGATTCCTGTCGGTAAGCCTCGGCTTTTCAGCGGGAGTGATGATATACGTATCCATGATAGAAATATTTTCGGAAGCCCGCGAATCTCTGACAGATTATATGGGAACCGTAAAGGGCAGCTGGCTCACCGTCGCGGCCTTCTTCGCCGGTATGCTTATAATAGCCGCCATAGACAGGCTCATCCCTTCCGAAGACAATCCCCACGAATTCGCACATCGGGAAGGCAGAAGCTCTGCTCCCGGAGCCTCGAGGCTTATGAGAACCGGTCTCTTTACAGCTCTTGCCTTAGCTGTTCACAATTTTCCCGAAGGCATGGCCACCTTTGTGTCCGCCATGCAGGAGCCTGAAATAGCTCTGCCTATTGTGGCGGCCATAGGCATACACAATATCCCCGAAGGCATCGCCGTTTCCGTACCCATATACCGGGCCACAGGCTCCAGGGCAAAGGCTTTCGCCCTCTCGTTTCTTTCCGGGCTGGCCGAACCTCTGGGCGCCCTTTTAGGCTGGCTTGTTCTGATGCCTTTTATTACGGAGGCGGTCTTTGGCGCCGTTTTTGCCGCCGTAGCCGGTATTATGGTATTTATCTCCCTTGATGAGCTTCTTCCTGCCGCCAGAGAATACGGAGAGCATCATCTTTCCATATACGGACTCATATCCGGTATGATGGTTATGGCCGTAAGCCTGCTGCTTTTTATGTGAATTCTTCTCTATGGCCGGCACATTCCGCAGGGCTCATACCCCATATCCGTAAGGGCGTCTCTGGTTCCTTTGTACTCCCACCTGTTTTCCTCATGCATATCCCTTACGCCCCTGCACTGAGGCAGGTGAAATTTTCCCGAGCTTGTATTTACAATATAAACCTCTTCCTCTCCGGATTGGGAAGGCGCTTCCTCACTGAGGCGGCTTTCCCCTGTGGCATAGTCTATCTCAATACCCGGCTGGCTGTTGTACACATATACGTTGAAGCATATGGCTTCTCCCCTGTCCTCTACCGACTCGGCCTCCATCTGCACTCCGCTGGCCACAAGATTATCCCCCTCATATATCGGTGTAACCCTGTAAAGCACATGGTTATCCGTTTCCCTTACGTAATCCGCCACCATATCCTCAAAGGGCAGCATTCCGTCTACATTCATATGTCTTGTCCCTGTTATGAGGTTTTCCTCGTTGGCGTTCTCCCCTGTAAGCTGAAATCCTATTAGATGGCATCTGTTGTAAAGATATTTCCCGTCTACATTGTCATACCTTACCGTATGCCAGCCTGAGGGCTTTATCATTCCTATGCTTTCTCTTTCCTCATCGGGCATGGTTTCGCGGCTCACATTAGCGTAGGCTGCCCCGCACCTTCCCAGCCGGTCCAGCCGGCTGTACTCCTCAAAGGATTCCTCCGTAAAGTCCTCTTCATCGAAGCCGGGAACATTGCCGTTTACCTCTACATACAGCTGTCCCGTATCCTCCGGCACCTGGCTTACCGTTACAGCCTCCGGGCTTTCAACCTGTCCCTGTCCGGCAGTCTCCCGGCATCCGGAAAAGGTCAGCGCCGTCAGAATCAAAAGTAAAATTCCTATATATTTTATACCTGCTTTTTTCATATGTTCTCCGCAGCCTCCTTTTTCCCGTCGGAGTGTATCATAACAAAACCCCTTGAAGCTCCAAGGTTTTCAAGGGGTTTTATATTGTTTTTGGTCGGGGCAACAGGATTCGAACCTGCGGCCTTTGCGTCCCGAACGCAACGCTCTACCAAACTGAGCCATGCCCCGTTTCGACCTATATATTATATTACTTTACAAGAGTTTTTTCCACATATTTTTGAGATTCTTCAAAGAGAACCTTTTTCTCTGTGATAAGCCTTTGCCATTATACAGTCGCTTTCAATCTGCGCGCTCAGCTCCTTTACGCCGGGGAATTTTTTTTCTTCTCTCGTGCGTTTTATAAACTCCACCTTTATGTTTTTTCCGTAAAGCTCCCTGTCAAAGTTAAAAATATGAGTCTCCACATTCTTTTTGTATGTTCCCACGGTAGGCTTCACTCCTACGTTGGTAATGCTGGGATACCTTGTTCCGTTATAGGTGCAGTAGGTTATATAGACTCCGTTTGGAGGGGAGGCCATGGTTTCGTCTATCATTACGTTTGACGTTGGGAAGCCTATGGTTCTACCCAGCTTGTTTCCCACCACTACTTCACCGCCTATGGAATACATCCTCCCCATAAACAGAGCGCATTCCTCCATCTTACCTTCCTCGATGAGCTTTCTTATATATGTGCTGCTTACAACTATGCCGTTTATTTTAAAGGGCTCCTGCACATGTATGCCGAAATCATGCTTAAACCCTTCCCTCATAAGGGTTTCCGGCGTTCCCGCGGCCTTGTGACCGAATCTGTAGTTAAAGCCGCAGTAGGCTTCTCTGATATTAAATGTGCCTACGAGAATTTCCTCCACAAAGGTCTCCGGCGACATGGTGAGTATGCTCTCCGTAAAGGGTATGTTAAACATATAGTCTATTCCCATACTCTCGATAATGGACGCCTTCTCCTCCGGATACAATATGTTCTTCACCGGAGGAAGATCTCTGAGAATAGTCCTCGTGTGGTTTGAAAATGTAAATACAGCGCTTTTAAGCCCGGCCGCTTCAGCGCTTTTTACAGTTCTCTCTATTATCTGCTGATGTCCTCTGTGTACTCCGTCAAAATTTCCCAGAGCTACTACGGTTCCTTCCATATCCTTTACTTCTTCAAGTGAATTGAAAATCTTCATTCCAACGCCTTTCTTCTACAATGCCGCCAATACCTTATCCGCCTTAAGTATGTCTTTTTCATCATCTCTGAATCCCGTCCCGAGAAACTCTCCCGTCTCAAGGCTGTAGACTCTGTACAGCCTGCTGTATGGGATTCCTCTCCCCGTCTTAAAGCCCCTGTCCTGACGGGGCTTTTCTTTTTCCTTTACCTGCTTCCAGCTGACGCTGCCGCCTTTTCTGAAAAAATCCCCTCTGTCTCCTTTTATCTCAAGGACTCCGAAGCCTTCAAGAGGATAGTCCGGAGGAAGAAGCCTCTTTTCTATGTCCTCCTTATCCATGCTTTTAAGCTCGTCAGGCCTCACAGCCTCCGCCAGATCGAACCTTCCGCTTTTAAGCCTTACAAGTCCCGACATGACTCCGCCGCAGCCCAGCTTCTGCCCCAGGTCGTGGCATATGGTTCTTACATATGTTCCCTTGGAGCATGTTATTTTAAACTGAAGCTCTCCCCTTTCCGGGTCGGCTCCTTCATATTCTATCTCATGTACTCTTACTTTTCTGGCTTCTATATCCACATCGAGGCCCTGCCTGGCGTACTCATAAAGCTTCTTTCCTTTTACCTTAAGGGCGGAGTACTTGGGAGGCACCTGGCTTATCTCCCCCTGAAATGACATGAGGGCCTCCTTTATTTCTTCCTCCCTCAGGCCTTTCGTGCCGCGGCTTTCCAGCACAGTTCCCCATATATCCTGAGTGTCTGTAACAATTCCCAGCTTTACCCGGCACCTGTAAGTCTTGCTGTCGGAATCCAGGTATTCCATTATTCTCGTGCTTTTACCGATAAAAATAGGAAGCAGTCCTTCCGCCATAGGGTCAAGAGTGCCTCCGTGTCCTACTTTCTTAACCCCGGTGGCTCTTCTTACCACTGCCACACAATCGTGAGAGGTCCATTCCTGAGGTTTGTTTAAAATAAGTATACCGTCTCTCATCTGCTCTTCTCCAGATAGTCTTCCATCTCTTTTATAATAACAGCCCTGGCCTCCTCCATATGCATTTGAAGAGTGCATCCGGCAGCCTTGGCATGGCCGCCTCCGCCGAATTTGGAGGCTATCTCCGATACCCCTCCCCGGGATTTCGCTCTCATGCTCACTCTTACGCCTTCTTCTTTTTCTTTGAGAAAAGCCGCCAGCTCTACGCCCTTAATATCTCTGAGCATCTCCACCGCTCCCTCTCCGTCATCGGGGCTTGCGGAAAGCTCCTTAAGAGCCTCGTCTGTAAGACAGGCCACAGCTCCTCTTCCCTCGCTGAACAGCTCCATGGTCTCAAGTATCCTGCCCCTCAGCCTCAGTCTTTTTTCATCTACGCTCTGGTAAAGGGCTACGGATATGCTGTTATGATCTATATTCCTTTCAAAAAGCTCGGCCGCTATACGGTGAGTCCTGGCGGTTGTATTTGAATATTTAAAGGAGCCTGTATCAGTGCATATGCCTACGTAGAGAGCCTCCGCTTCTCTCCTGTCCAGGGGGATTCCCATCTCCTTCAGAAGCTCATATATTATCTGTGCTGTTGCCGCTTCATCCTCGTCTATGTAGTAAAGATCGCCGCATTTTCCCGAGGTGGAATGATGATCTATACAGATTGTCGTCTCCCCCCTTCTGAAGCTTTCAGCTCTTTTGGGAAACCGCTTTTCCTCTCCGCAGTCCACGCATACCGATACATATCGCCCCCGGGCGCGGCTTAAATCCTCTGTAAAGTATTCCGTATCCATAAATGACAGGTATTCAGGCACCGGCTCCTCCATAAGAACCCACGCCTCCTTTCCCGCTTTTCTCATGGCAAAGCAGAGAGCCGCGGCTGACCCCAGCGCGTCTCCGTCAGGGTTTACATGAGGAAATATTATTATCCTCGAGGCCTTTTCCAGCGTCCTTCCGATTTCCTTAAGTGAAGCGTTGCTGTCCATTATTCTTCCTCTTCCTCGCGCTTTATGTCCAGACTGTCTATGATCTCGTCTATATGCCTTCCGTATTCCAGAGACCTGTCTATTTTAAAGATCAGATCAGGAGTATGTCTGAGCTTCAGCTTTTTTCCTATTTCACCCCGTATGAGTCCCTTGGCTCCGTAGAGAGCTTCAACCACTCCCTCCTGCTGAGCTCTTTCGTTTTTAAGATCGTTTCCCAGCACCGAGAGGTAGACTGTGGCATAGCTGCCGTCGCTGGTCACTTCAACAGCCGTTATGCTTACCATTACCGAAAGCCTTGGATCCTTCAGCTCTCTCAGTATGAGCCCGCTTATTATTTTTTTTATCTCCTCACCGAGTCTTTCCTGTCTGTGTCCTCTTCCCATTTACCTTACCTCTGGTCTCTGTCTATTTCTTCCATGGTGAAACATTCTATAATGTCTCCCTCTTTTATATCATTGTAGTTTTCTATGCCTATACCGCATTCATATCCCTGAGCCACTTCACGGACATCGTCCTTAAACCTCTTGAGAGATGAAATTCTGCCCTCGTGGATTACTATGCCGTCTCTTACAAGTCTCACCTGCTCGTTTCGCACTACTTTTCCGTCTGTAACATAAGCTCCGCCTACAATTCCCACACCCGGCACTTTAAAGGTGTTTCTTATTTCTACTGTTCCCAGAACCACTTCTTTAAATTCAGGGTCCAGCATTCCCTTCATGGCGTTTTCCACATCGTCTATTATATCGTATATTACTCTGTAGGTTCTTATCTGGATTCCTTCTCTTTCAGCCGCGGCGCTTACAGCGGCGCTCGGCCTTACGTTAAATCCGATGATTACGGAATCCGATGTTCCCGCCAGCATTATATCCGACTCGTTTACCGCTCCTACGCCTGTATGAACAATCTTAACTCTGACCTTGTCGTTGGAGAGCTTTTCAAGAGAGGAAACTATGGCTCCCACAGAGCCTTCCACATCCCCCTTTATTATAAGGTTCAGCTCCTTTACCTCTCCCTCCTGTATATTGCTGAAAAGCTCTTCCAGAGTAGTGCTGGAATTTCTTGCCAGCATTTCCTCTCTCAGCTTTGTCTGTCTTCTTTCCGCTATTTCTCTCGCCAGCTTATCATCCCTGACGGCGTTAAACACGTCTCCCGCGTGAGGAACGTCGGTAAGACCGAGAACCTCCACAGCTGTAGCAGGCCCCGCCTGTCTTATCTTTTCTCCCTTGTGGTTGGTCATGAGCCTTATTTTTCCGGAGCATGTTCCCGCTACTATGCTCATTCCCGCCTTAAGAGTGCCGTTAAGGACCAGCAGGCTGGCAATAGGGCCTTTCGCCTTGTCAAGTCTGGCTTCAAGGACTGTTCCCAGAGCCAGTCTGTCAGGATTGGCCTTAAGCTCAAGGACCTCCGCCTGAAGGAGTATCATCTCCAGAAGGTTTACTATTCCATCTCCTGTCTTGGCTGATACGGGAACGCTTATAACGTCTCCGCCCCAGTCCTCCACAAGGACGCCCTTGTCGGCAAGATCCTTTTTTACAAGGTCAGGGTTCGCTCCCGGCTTATCCATTTTGTTTATGGCTACTATTATCGGCACTCCGGCAGCCTTGGCATGGCTTATGGATTCCACCGTCTGAGGCTTTACGCTGTCATCGGCAGCCACTACGAGAACGGCGATGTCCGTGGCGTGAGCTCCCCTTGCTCTCATGGCGGTAAAGGCCTCATGGCCCGGAGTGTCGAGGAAGACTATCTTCTGGCCGTTTATCTCCACTTCTGAGGCTCCTATATGCTGAGTGATTCCTCCCGATTCGGAGGCAGTAACATTGGTCTTTCTTATGGCGTCGAGAAGAGACGTCTTTCCGTGATCAACGTGTCCCATTACGGTAATTATCGGAGCCCTCGGCTTCAGATCCTCTTCTCTGTCTTCAAATTCTTCTATGCCTTCCTCAGTTTCCTCTTCTTTGATATTTCCTATGGCCACTTTTATTCCCATTTCCTCGGCAAGCAGAACTACAGTATCCTCGTCGAGATTCTGGTTGACGTTGGCCATAACTCCCATTTTCATAAGGGTCATAATAATCTGTGAAACCGTGGTCTTTGTCTGCTCCGCGAATCCCGCCACAGTTATAGGCACGTTTATGACAACGGTGCCCGCAGGGAGGGCAACGGCTTCAGTCTCAGGCTCCACAGCCGCCTTAGGCTTGGAATGCTTCTTGTTTCTCGTCTGCTTTTCCAGGGACTTAGGCTGCGGTCTTCCCTTCTTTCCCGCTCCTCTTTCCAGCTTGGCGAATTTGTCTCTTTCCTTGTCTCTGTCTTTTCCCTTGCCTTTTTCGCTTCTGTGTCCCTGCTTCTGGGAAATCATCTCCTGGGATGCTTCGTCCCTTCTTCCCTGAGACCTCTGAGGCCTTTCCTGTCTTACGGAGCCTTCCTTTTCAGTTCTTTTCTGCTTTGATACCACCTTTCTGTCGGAGGTTTTTCTGTCTCTGTCTTTCTTCGCGGCTTCCCTGGAATTTTTTCTTTCCTCGGCTTTCTTTTCCTCCGCCTTTCTTTCCGCTTCTTTTCTGGCCTCTTCTCTTTTTCTGGCGGCTTCGGCCTCCTCGCGCCTTACATCCTCGGCTCTTTTGACAACCTTAAGCCTGCTCCTCCTTTCGGGAGTTTTTGGTTTTTCTTCCTGTTTAACGGCGGGAGCCGCCTCGGCATCCTGCTTTACAGGCTTCCTTTCAACAGGCTTTTTTTCCGCCGCAGGCTTTTCAGATACGGAAGGGGCAGCCGCGGAGGTCTTTCCGGAAGCTCTTTCCTCCACATCCTTTGAAACTATAGGCTTTCCTTCAGGAGGCTTCGGTCTTCCTTCCACTTCTTTGGGAACGATCGGCTTCCCCAGAGGAGGCTTTGGGGCCGTGCTTTTAGGCGCGGCCTTAGCCGACTGCCTGACAGCCTTCTTTACCTCAGGAAGCTTTATTTTAGCCGCCTTGACAGTTACCTTCGGCTCATCATCCTTTTTCTCGTTTTCCGCCTTTTTCGTCTTTACTCTTACGACCTTTGTCTCCGTATGAGCGCCGCTTCTCGTTATGGTGTTTTTAACCGCCGTGGCATCTATATCAGTAAGCTCGTCGCTTATCTTTGATACGTCTATTCCCATGCTCTTCGCTTTTTCCAGCACTTCCCTGCCGGTAAGATTAAGCTCTGCTGCCAGTTCTTTTATCTTCATATGCGTTTTCCTCCTTCACTTCTCTCCCGATCTATCTCCTCAAAAATAACTTCCGCAAAGTTTCCGTCACATACAGCGAAAACGCTCCGTCCCTGTGAGCCCACAGCCCGGGACAGCTCCTCGCTGCTTCCGTATTTCACAAATTTCGTCCCGTATCTGTTTATTTCCTTCATTATTTTTTTTTCGCCGTTTTCCGAAATATCCTCGGCTAAAATTACAAGCCCGGCCTTTCCCTTTTTCATGGCAAAAGCGCATGTATTGGTTCCCGATACCAGACGGCCCGCTTTTTTAGCCAGCCCCATGTAGCTAATCACCTTTTTCCTCATACTTTGACAGCTCCTGAAAAATTTCATTTATTTCTTCCTGAGTGATTTCCGCCTCAAAGTTTCTTTGCAGAGCTCTTTTTTTCTTCGCCTTTTCCATACACTCTCTGTCCCGGCAGAGATAGACGCCCCTTCCTTTTGCCTTTCCTGTAGGATCAACGGATACCTTTCCCTCATAGCAGGCTACTCTTATCATCCTGCTTTTCTCTTTTGATTCCATGCATCCTACACATCTGCGCATAGGCACTTTCTTATTCTTCAAGTGTATCGCCTCCGTCCTCATCTGTTTCTTCAGATTCGGCGGATTCTTCTCCCTCTTCTGCTGCCTCTTCTTCCGGAATCTCATCTTCCTCATCGTCGAAGATGATTATTTCCTCCTCTTCCGCCTCATATCCGCGGCTGTCTTCCTCCGGCTCCTGATATTCCCGGTATTCCGCGTCCTCAGTGTACTCGGCCTCCCCATCGCCGAAGTACTGGCTGTGGCTCTTTATATCTATCTTCCAGCCGCATATTCTCGCCGCCAGTCTGACGTTCTGTCCTTCCTTTCCTATTGCCAGTGAAAGCTGATAGTCGGGAACAACTACTGTGGCTGTCTTTTCCTCTTCGTCGGTTATTACCTCTTCCACCTTGGCAGGGCTTAAGACGTTTTTTATAAGTACCTTTGGATCATCATCCCATGTGGTTATGTCTATCTTTTCTCCGAAAAGCTCATCTACTATGTTCTTTACTCTGGAGCCTCCCGTTCCCACACAGGCTCCCACAGGATCCACGTTTTCATCTTCCGTGTAAACAGCGATCTTTGTCCTTGAGCCGGCCTCTCTGGCTATGCTCTTTATAACCACTGTTCCGTCTTCTATTTCAGGTACCTCCAGCTCAAAGAGCTTCTCTACAAATCCCGGGTGAGTCCTTGAAAGGAAGACCTGAGGTCCCTTGGTGCTCTTTCTCACATCCATTATATAGGCCCTTATTCTGTCGTTTACCCTGTATCTTTCTCCGGCCGCTCTTTCTCCGGCTACCAGGATTCCTTCCGTATTGCCCATATTCACGAATATGGTTTCATTGCTTATTCTCTGTACCACTCCTGTAACAAGATCTCCCTGTCTGTTTATATAGTTGTCGAAGATCATGCCTCTTTCCGCTTCTCTGATCCTCTGAACCACCACCTGCTTGGCTGTCTGAGCCGCGATCCTGCCGAAATCCTTGGGAGTAACCTGATATTCCACTACATCTCCCACCTGGTATCTTGGGTCTATTTCCAGAGCCTCCTGAAGAGATATTTCCGTAAACTCGTCTTCCACCTCTTCCACAACGTCCCTTCTCATGAGAACGTCCACGTCGCCTGTTTCTCTGTCTATATCAACTCTCACGTTCTGAGATGTTCCGTAATTTTTTTTGTACGCCGAAACCAAGGCGGATTCTATGGCCTCTATAAGAACATCCTTGGAGATTCCTTTTTCCTTTACCAAATCATCAATAGCGTTTATAAATTCCCTGTTCATCTTTCCTCACATCCTCCTGTTTAGAAAATAACCGCAAGCCTTGTCTTGGCAATTTCCGAAAGCTCCAGCTCCCACCTTTTTCCGCTGTGATCCGTGACCGTTACCA
>DVMP01000042.1 GCA_018714925.1 Candidatus Allocopromorpha excrementigallinarum | reverse complement strand
TTCGCTTCCGGAAACATCGACAACATGGATGAGCACCCTTGTCCTCTCTATATGCTTGAGGAACTTATGTCCCAGTCCCGCGCCCTCATGCGCCCCCTCTATTATTCCGGCTATATCCGCCATTACGAAGCCTGTATCGAACATCTCCACTACGCCCAGGTTTGGCTCTATGGTTGTAAAGTGATAATTTGCTATTTTAGGCCTGGCCTTTGTAGCCACGGACAGTATTGTAGACTTTCCCACATTGGGAAATCCCACAAGTCCCACATCGGCAATAAGCTTCATTTCAAGGATAACTGTTCTTTCCTTAGGCTGGCCGCCTGCCTCGGCAAAATTCGGCGCCTGTCTCGTGGAGGTGGTGTACTTGACGTTTCCCTTCCCGCCTCTGCCTCCTTTGGCCGCCACAAAGGACTGTCCGTTTTTCGTAAGATCCTTCATTAAAGCTCCCGACTCCTCGTCTATTACCATAGTCCCTACAGGGACTTTTATTACAAGGTCCTGTCCGTTTTTACCGTATTTCTTTTTCTTCATTCCGTCCTGACCGTTTTCGGCTTCATATTTTCTTCTGTATCTGAAGTCCATAAGAGTGCGAAGATTTTCATCTGCCATAAATATTATATCTCCGCCCTTGCCTCCGTCTCCTCCGTCAGGCCCTCCTTCAGGCACAAAAGGCTCTCTTCTGAAGGAAACAGCTCCGTTTCCTCCTTTTCCCGATTTTATATGGATCTTCGCCCTGTCTACAAACATCTTTTCCTCCGTAAAACAACATCTATAAGCTTTGCGGACATTTTCCACACGATGAAAAAAAGCCCCTGAAAACAGGGGCCGTGTAATTTACGCTTCCTTTGGATAAACGCTTACTTGCTTTCTCTTTTTGTCATATCTCTCAAACTTGACAGCTCCATCGATCTTTGCGAACAAAGTATCGTCACCGCCGCGTCCCACATTGTTTCCGGCGTGGAACTTGGTTCCTCTCTGTCTCACGAGAATGCTTCCCGCGCTGACGAACTGACCGTTTCCGGTCTTGACCCCAAGACGTTTCGACTCACTGTCACGACCATTTTTAGAGCTACCTACACCCTTTTTACTTGCCATGGACCAGACACCTCCTTGCTGTATATAATATCTTGAAAATTCTCTCTTTTACCGGCTTACTTTAAAGCGGCTTCTATGGTTTCTATCATTACCGCGTTAGTGGCCTTTTCATCTATTTCTATATTGTTTTCCTTTGCAAAGGCTACCAGCTCGGCTTTTCTCATAGATTTCAGGGAAGGCTTTTTCCCGGCATCCTTTTTATCCGTTTCCTTTACCTCTTCGGCCTTGGATTCGGGCTCATCCTTCTTTTCAGAAACAGCCTTATTTCCTCCTATAGCGGTTATTTCCACTAAGGTGTACGGCTGTCTGTGACCCTGCTTCTTTCTGTAATCCTTCTTGGCCTTGTACTTGAAGATTACTATCTTCTTTCCCTTTCCCGACTCAAGAATTTTTCCTTCTACCGTAGTACCCTCGATGTATGGAGTACCTACTTCAGCGGACTCTCCTTCTCCCAGAACGAGCACCTTGTCAAATACCACCTTGCCGCCTTCTTCTCCATTGAGCTTCTCAACGGAAATCTTGTCTCCGTTCTGGACTCTGTACTGTTTACCGCCTGTTTCAATTACTGCGTACATTAAAAAATTACCTCCTCTATCCAGTCTCGCCTCTCAAGGTACAGCCCGTTTTGAGGACTGTTTAAAAACCTTGTTCGTGCGGCTTACATTCATATATAATACTACATTCACCACAGCTTGTAAAGTACAAAAATTGCCCGGCTACATGAGCTTCTGAAATTTTTTACTGTGATCCTTAAGCAGGCCGCTAATCCTCTATAATTACTCCGTCCTCATCTATCATCATGCCCTCCGGAGCCTTTTCCTCAGAAGCGCCGTCTTCACCGTTATCCTTTTTTAGAGTATCAAGAAGAAGGCCCTCGATTTTGTCCATAATATCGGGATTCTCCTCCAGATAGCTTTTCACATTTTCTCTTCCCTGACCTATTCTGTTTCCCTCAAAGCTGTACCATGAGCCGGCCTTTTCTATTATCTTGGCTGTCACGGCGCAGTCGAGAACATCTCCCGACTTTGATATACCCTTTCCGTACATTATATCGAATTCCGCCTGCTTGAAAGGAGGCGCCACCTTGTTTTTAACGATTTTGGCCCTTGTTCTGTTGCCCAGAACCTGATCTCCCGATTTTATGCTCTCAACCTTTCTGACGTCGATTCTCATTGAAGCAAAGAACTTGAGAGCGCGGCCTCCCGTAGTTGTCTCAGGATTGCCGAACATGACTCCGATCTTTTCCCGCAGCTGATTTATAAATATTATGGTGGTATTCGTCTTATTGATTATACCGGCCAGCTTTCTCAGGGCCTGGGACATAAGTCTCGCCTGCATGCCTACCGTAGCGTCTCCCATTGCCCCGTCAATCTCATGCTTCGGCACCAGAGCCGCCACCGAGTCAACTACAACTATGTCTATGGCTCCGCTGCGTACAAGCATCTCAGCAATCTCAAGCGCCTGTTCGCCGTAGTCCGGCTGCGAAACCAGCAGCTCATCAACATCAACTCCAAGATTTCTGGCGTACTCGGGATCAAGAGCATGCTCAGCGTCAATAAACGCCGCTTTTCCTCCCTGCCTTTGAGCTTCCGCGATAACGTGAAGAGTGAGGGTTGTTTTTCCCGAAGATTCCGGACCGAACACCTCCACTATTCTTCCTCTGGGAACTCCGCCTATGCCCGTGGCCAGATCAAGGCTCATGGATCCTGTGGATATAGCCTCAATGTTCAGCTTCGCTCCATCATCGCCCAGCTTCATAACGGCTCCCTTTCCAAACTGCTTCTGTATCTGAGCAAGAGCTGCGTCAAGAGCCTTT
This sequence comes from Candidatus Allocopromorpha excrementigallinarum, assembly GCA_018714925.1. GTDB lineage: Bacteria > Bacillota > Clostridia > Peptostreptococcales > Anaerovoracaceae > Lentihominibacter > Lentihominibacter excrementigallinarum. The sequence goes on along the minus strand of DVMP01000042.1, from coordinate 9,927 downwards.
TCCCTGTCACTGTTACTGTTGACCTGATTTTTGTTTACCGCCATTTAAACACCTCCGAGATGTGAACGTTTGTTCTTTTAATAATACCTTATCCCTTTTCTCAAGTCAAGATAAAACTGCAGCTGCTTGGAATTATTTTCCATTATACCCTGTCATCATCTATATGTCAATATTTTCCATTGTGCTGCTTATCCCCTCTATATGTTTTTATTAATAACATCCAGCATACTGAGAAGAGCATAATGCCTGTTCCATTTTCTGTTAACGTTTCTCATCTGAACCTTTTTACAGAGCTCCACATCTCCGTAGATAAATCCTATATACACAAGTCCCACGGGCTTTTCCTCCGTCCCGCCTCCGGGACCCGCTATACCTGTAACGGAAATACATATGTCGCTTCCGCTGAGCCTTTTAAGGCCCTCCGCCATTTCCAGAGCCGTTTTTTCACTTACAGCCCCGTACTTTTCCAGAGTTTCTTCCTTTACTCCCAGCCCCTCCATCTTGGCTCTGTTGCTGTAAGTGACTATGCCTCTGTCAAAGCACTTTGATATACCCGGTATATCTGTTACCGACTTGGCGAAAAGTCCTCCTGTGCACGACTCCGCGGAGGAAATGGTAAGGCCTTTGTCCATAAGCTTTTTACATACCACCTGAACAAGCTCCTCGTCATCAAAGCTGTATATATACTCTCCCAGTCTCTCATTGACCGTTTTCATAACCTCATCTACAGCCTCTTTCGCCTCCTGCGCGGTATGTCTCTTGGAGGCGACTCTGAGAGAGCACTCTCCTTCCTTGGCATAGGTGGCCAGAGTCGGATCAGTCTGATGGTCTATAAGGTCAAGAAGCTTTGTTTCAAGCATGGATTCGCCTATTCCGAACATTCTGGCCACTCTGTAGTATATTACGTCTTCGGACATGGCCTGAAGGAACGGCAGAACGCTTTTCTGGAACATTCTTGTCATTTCTCTCGGAGGTCCCGGCATACATATTATATATTTTCCGTTCTTTTCGAGAGCAAAGCCCGGCGCCGTCCCCGCGTCGTTGTGAAACACAGTTGCCCTTGAAGGCATCACCGCCTGCTTTTTGTTGTTTTCAGTCATCTCCCTTCCCAGGGTCTTAAAATACTTTACTATTTCCTCCAGAACGTCCTCCATCATTACAAGCCGGTCATCCATTACCTTGCATGCCACTTCCTTGGTAAGATCATCCTGAGTAGGACCCAGACCTCCCGTAGTCAATATCAGGTCACAGTCTTCAAAGGCGAGATTTATCATATCCTCTACTCTTCCGGGATTGTCTCCCACCGTATAGTGGTACATAACGTCAAATCCCATAATATTCATCTGCTGAGAGAGATATACTGTGTTTGTGTTGGTTATCTGTCCGAACAGTAGCTCTGTTCCCACACTTAAAATAGCTGCTTTCATACCATACCTTCCTTGTACAAATCTTCTTAATTATTTAATGTATCGCGTCCCATGAGAGGCGCTTGACAAACGGCTTTCTCTACATGGAAAAAAGCTGCTTGTTTCTCACTATATACTCCGTTCCCGATACTACCGTCATAATCAGCGCCAGCCACAGGAAAATCATGTCCATCGGCAGGCTGAAGCCCAGAAGACTGAAGGGCCAGTTCTCAAGAATAAGAAGGGGGATCGCTATCATCTGGGTAACGGTTTTTATCTTTCCCGTTGTGCCTGCGGCTATAACAATTCCCTGGGCTGCGGCCACCTGCCGCATTCCTGTTATTATAAACTCTCTTCCAAGTATGATTACAACCATCCAGCCGGCCACATCTCCCGTCTCCACAAGACATATGAGAGCAGCCATTACCAGCAGCTTGTCGGCAAGAGGATCCATCAGCTTTCCGAAATTTGTCACCAGATTGTATTTTCTGGCTATTTTTCCATCCAGCATATCCGTAAAGGCCGCCAGCAGGAATATTACCGCCGCGGCATATCTGTAATCCATTAAAAACACTGCTATAAATACAGGTATCGCCAGTATTCTTCCTATTGTAAGCTTATTAGGCAAGTTCATCTCATTCCTCCTGTCTTCCCGCAAGGTCATAATCAAAGGCATCCGTTATACGTACAGAGACCATGTCTCCCGGTCTCAGATTGTTTTCAGATGTAAACACCACAGCGTTGTCGATTTCCGGAGCGTCATAGCAGGTTCTTCCTCTGTATGCTCCTTCTGCCTCATGCTCTTCCACCATTACCTCCATGATTTTTCCCACCTTGGCTTCATTTATTTCCCTGGAAATTTCCATCTGTCTCCTCATTATTGCGTCTGCCCTCAATGCCTTAGCTTCCTCGTCCACCTGATTTTCCATGTCTCCCGCGACAGTGCCCTCCTCCCTCGAATAGGCGAAAACTCCCAGCCGCTCAAATCTGGCGGTCTCCACAAAATCCAGAAGCTCTTCAAAATCCTCTTCACTTTCTCCCGGAAATCCCGTTATAAGTGTTGTTCTTATATGTATATCAGGCATCGCCTCTCTCAGCCTCTTTATGGTATTCACTATGGATTTTCCGGTGGATCTTCTGTTCATGGCCTTTAAAACACTGTCGGAAATATGCTGTATGGGTATATCAATGTAACTGCATATTTTCTCCTGTGAAGCCATAATCTCAATAAGCTCATCTGTTATTCTGTCTTCGTAGCAGTACATAAGGCGTATCCACCTGATTCCGTCTATTTTACAGAGCCTCTTAAGAAGCTCCGGCAGCAGGAGCTTACCGTAGATATCCTCACCGTAGCCTGTTACATCCTGGGCTATGAGAATAAGCTCCCTGCATCCGAGCCCTGCCAGCTGCTCCGCCTCTCTGAGTATTCCTTCCATAGGCCTGCTTCTGTACCCTCCACGTATCTGTGGTATGACGCAGTAGGCGCATCTGTTGTTGCAGCCCTCCGCGATTCTCAGGGTCATTGAGTACGGGTTTTCCGGAAGCTTCCTTGCTGAAAACTCCTCAAAGACCTCAGGCTGACAGCTGAAAAGCATCTTTCTTTTTTCTTTTTTAAGGTCCTCCAGGGCATCGGGAAGTCTTTCGTAATCGTTTACCCCCAGAAACAGGTCCACCTCGGGCATCTCCTTAAACAGCTCTTTTCCGTACCGCTGAGAAAGACAGCCGGATACAGCCAGAATAAGATCCTTCCGTTTTTCCTTGAGCCTGATCATATCAAATATCCTGTCTATGGATTCCCGTTTGGCGTCGTTTATGAACCCGCAGGTGTTTACAAGAACAACATCTGCATCCTCAGGGGATTCGGCCGGCGTAAAGCCCGCTTTTTCGCATATTCCCGCCGCGGCTTCCGAGTCATTGGCGTTCTTCGGACAGCCCAGAGTCTCTATATATATTCTCATGAGTCTTCCTTCTCCTCTTCACTGTCCTTCATATTCATAAGGTCTTCCTCCGTTATAAGGACATTTCTCGGCCTGCTTCCGTCAGGAGGCCCAACAATCTGCCTTTCCTCCATCATGTCGATTATTCTGGCCGCTCTGTTATAGCCGATCCTGAACCTTCTCTGAAGCATGGAAACAGATGCCTGCTGTGACTGGACTACAAGCTCTATGGCGTCAGGCAGCAGCGTATCACCCTCATCCTCGTCTTTTGACGAGCCTGCCTGGGAATTGGCCTTCTCAATGGAATCCATAACGTCTCCCGAGTATTCCACCGCTTCAGCCTGCTCCTTTACAAACTCTATTACCTTGTGAACCTCCTCATCGGATATAAATGTTCCCTGGACTCTTAAAGGCTTGCCGCTTCCCAGAGGATTAAAGAGCATATCTCCCTTTCCCACCAGCTTCTCCGCTCCCGACATGTCCAGTATGGTTCTGGAGTCAAACTGGGAGGATACGGCAAAGGCTATTCTCGATGGAATATTTGCCTTTATTACTCCTGTTATTACATCTACAGAAGGGCGCTGAGTGGCTACAATAAGATGCATTCCCGCGGCTCTGGCTTTCTGAGCCAGCCTGCATATTGATTCCTCCACCTGAGAAGGCGCAGCCATCATAAGATCCGCCAGCTCGTCTATTATTATGACGATCTGAGGCATTACCTTTTCCTCTTCATCTCTGCTCCTGACCGTCCTGTTATAGCTGGCCAGCTCCCTGACCCCTTCCTCGGCAAACTTTCTGTATCGCTCATCCATCTCCGCCACCGCCCAGTTAAGAGCCGCGGCCGCCTTTGACGGCTCAGTAACCACAGGGATGAGAAGATGAGGAATTCCGTTGTAATTGGCAAGCTCCACCACCTTTGGATCCACCAGCACCAGCTTCACCTCGTCAGGCCTTGCCTTATAAAGTATACTTGTTATTATGCTGTTTATACATACGCTCTTTCCTGATCCCGTCGATCCGGCTATCAGCAGGTGAGGCATGGATTTAAGATCAGCCACAATGGCATTTCCCGATATATCGCGTCCCACAGCAAAGCTTATCTTTGAGGTGGCGTTTCGGAAAACCGCCGAATCTATTATTTCCCTTATGGTCACCATATTTATTCTGTCGTTTTCTATTTCTATTCCCACAGCCGGCTTTCCCGGAATAGGCGCTTCTATTCTTATGCTTTTAGCCTCCATATTCAGAGCTATATCATCCGCCAGGTTGACTATACCCTTTACCTTTACGCCGCTGTTGGGATGAACCTCATACCTGGTTACCGCGGGTCCCTGGGATACGTTGGTCACCCTCGCGTCTATATTAAAGCTTTGCAGCGTCGCCTCCAGCTTTTCCGCCTTAATCATCAGCTCCTTTTCATTGCTGCCGGATCCTGACGCGCGCTTCCCTTTGGCAAGAAGGCTCACAGGCGGGAACTTATAGCTTTCGGCAGAGGCGATCGAGGCGTTAAAGTCCTCCTCTCTCAGCATACTCTTTCTGGCCTCTTCCTTTGTCAGCTTTTCCTCTACTGCCTTTGGCGAAAAGCCCCCCTTTATTATAGGCTCGTTTATTACGGCTTCAGCCTCCGGCGACATTTCTGGACGGGAGCTTCCTCCGGAATGCGGTTCCTCTCTTGGGGAGGATTGCGTATTGGAAGGGCCGTCTCCCTTCATATATCCTAAAATTTTCCTTTGTCCGTCGGTTATGGAGGAAGGCTGCTCCTGTTCTCCGGCATACTGCTCGTGAAGCTGACGCACATCCATATGTCTCGCCTTCTCCGCCTGCTTCTGCTCTTTCTCAATACGGCGCATCTCCCTGTCCTCTGATCTTTTCTTTTTCTTTTCCTTTATTTTTTCCAGAAATCTTGAAACAGGAGTGTTCATCAGAAGGAGAAGACAGATTATTATAACCACCACGGACATAATGTAAAGCCCCGGCAGTCCTATAAGCCTTACTATCCAGCTTCCGATGACCATGCCGAAAACCCCTCCGTCATCGAGAATCATTCCGTTGTTGTAATATACGGATATTCTTCCGAGGCTGGAGGTTATTATCTGAGGGTCAATGTACCTTCCCGCGTTTATAAGAGCGATCATTAAAAATATTATTATCAGAAGGACAGAAGACTTTATCCCCACATGGATGGTTTTTTTCATAAACAGCAAAATGCCGTATACTATAAAATAATACGGCAGTATGTAGGCCGCGAAGCCGAAGCAGCCTTTGAAAAACTGGGAAAGAGCCGTGCCCAGGGCCCCGGCCGCAGAGGTCTGAAAGGCTACAGCCAGAAATATTCCCGCGGCAACGATTATTATGGAGACGATCTCATCTCTTACTCTCTCGTTTGTCTTTCTTCCTTCCGCCGCGGCCGGCGCAGTCCTTCCCCCTGTCTTTACGGTGCTTCTCTTTCCCCCGGTGGTTTTGGATTTTTTCCCCGCTGCTTTTACGGGTCTCTTTCTGGTATTCCCCATCTTTTACCTCTTTACGCGAACATCAGGGCATATATTATGACAAATAATCCCAGAGCCCAGGTGTATATGGAAAATCCTATAAGCTTTTTATTTGACACCAGCCTTATCATAGCCTTTATGGCAAAGAGCCCTGACAGAGCCGAAACAATAACGCCTGCCGCTACAGGCCCTATTACCGACACATCCATTCCCTCCGCAAAGGCATCCGGCGCCTCAACTATTACCGAGCCCAGTATAGAGGGTATGGATATGAGAAAAGCGAACTTTACGGCAAACTCCTTGTTAAGTCCCGATATGAGGCCTCCGAAAAGAGTCGAGCCGGAACGTGATATTCCGGGATATATGGCCACACCCTGCATGAGACCTACGAAAAAAGCGTTTCTGAATTTCATTTCTTTAATGGTTTTATTGTTCTTTCCCATAATATCAGCTATTCTCAGTATGGTTCCCGTAATGAGAAGGCCTATGCCTATAGCTATAAGGGAAAGATACAGAGCGTTAAAAAGATCGTTGAAAAGAAGCCCTATTACCGCTGTGGGAATCGTCGCCACTATTATCATAAAGCCCAGCTTTCTCGTGGGATTCGCGTTAACCCTCAGGCCTTTTCCCGTAAACAGATCCTTTATAACGGCTCCCAGCTCTTTAACAAGATCCACTATATCCTTCCAGTATACGATAAACACCGATATAAGAGTTCCGAAATGAAGAAGCACCGCGAAGGACAGTACCTTTGTCTCATCAATTCCGAAAAAATATTGCAAAAGCGCTAAATGACCGGAGCTGCTTATAGGCAGAAACTCCGAAAGACCTTGTGCCAAACCCAGTATTACCGCTTCTAAATATGTCATATTAAAATCCTCCGTGAAATTTTTCCATATGTATTAGATTATACCACAGCTGAATATCAAATGATAGAACAAAGACAGCTTCTTTAGAGAAAGCTGCCTGTTTCAAAAATTATCAGAGGTTTTTCGTTTATACAGGAGATTGTCCTTTCCCTGACAGCCCTTCTCCACTCCCTCTCTTCTCTCTCACATGCCTCAAGCCATAAAGCCTTGGCGCCGGCTGAGCATATTTTGTCCGCGAAGTCCCCGCCGGACACCTCTTCCGCAGTGTCCTCTCCATACCTTTTCATGGCTCCGAAGAGGAGTCTGCTTTTTCTGAGCCTGGCGAAGGCCTCCTCCTGTTCCTCTTCTTCCCGGCCCAGCCACAGAACAGGCACCGAATTTCCTGCCTTCAGCATACTTTCGCAGACGGCTTCGTCTGTCTGATGCGGCTCAAGAACCGGAGCGAAAATCATATCCCTGCGGCTTTCGCATGTCTTCAGTAATTCCTGCAGCCTCTCGGAGGACCCTCTGCAGTCTGCCAGCAGAATAACCGATGAATCCGCCTGTTTTTCCTCCGCCGACGGCTCCCAGCCGTATCCCTGCCGGTCGTATTCCAGAAGAGACCAGGGCTCTCCCTCTTTTTTCGGCCCCGCTTTCGCTATTATATTCTCAAATATTCGGTTTCTGACGGACTTGTCCACATCCGTCCACAGGGAAAGCAGGAGCCTGTACCAGCCGCTGTCTCTGTTTCCCAGCCTTTCCTTTATTTTCTCCATCCCCGGGATTCCCGCCTTTTCTCCGGCGTCGCTTCCCTGAATCATACTTATAAGACGCGGCAGATTGTTCTCAGGATCGCTGTCAACATAAGAAAGCACCTGTTTCGCCGCGAATATTTTCATCTGATCGAACATCGAAAGTTTTGCCATGACACGCCTCCTTTGTCAAAGTCAAAACTATCTTATACTCCTTTTTGCGGCATGTCAATGAAGGCTTTTAAAAATATTTTTCTCCGCTCTTTACAGCACGACAATTCAAGTAGTATAATGCCTTGTAAGCCCATTTACAACAGAATCGCCGGGAGATTTCTCCTGTCCGGAGGAATTCCCTCATATATATAGTATCGAATTAAATAAATAACCATATACAGGAGGTCATTATCATGAAAAGAAAACCCAATATAGCAGTGGTCGGCGCCACCGGAGTGGTAGGCTCCACCTTTTTAAAGGTTCTGGAGGAGCGGGATTTTCCCTTTGAAAATATCTATATGATGGCATCCGCCAAATCCGCGGGGAAAAAGCTTACCTTCAGGGGCAGGGAATATACAGTGGAAGAGCTGACGGAGCACTCCTTTGACAAGCCTATAGACATAGCCCTTTTTTCAGCGGGAGGCTCCACCAGCGCCAAATTCGCGCCAATAGCCGCCTCCAAGGGAGTTATAGTCGTTGACAACAGCAGCCAGTGGAGAATGGATAAGGACGTTCCTCTTGTAGTTCCGGAGGTGAACCCTCAGGATATAAGCTGGAACAAGGGTATAATCGCAAACCCTAACTGTTCCACAATACAGGCCATGGTTGCTCTTAAGCCTCTCCAGGACAAATACGGCATAAAGAGAGTCATCTACTCCACATACCAGGCTGTTTCCGGCTCAGGCGTAAAGGGCATAAACGATCTTAAAAACGGCCTCGCCGGAAAGGATGACGAGCTTCAGGCATATGCCCATCCTATTGCCGGCAACTGTCTCCCTCATATAGATGTCTTTACAGACAACGGCTATACCAAAGAGGAGATGAAGATGATAAACGAAACCCACAAGATCCTGGGCGACGATGATATAAAGGTAACCGCCACCACCGTAAGGGTTCCTGTATTCGATTCCCACAGCGAATCCATAAACGTTGAGCTGGAAAAGCCTTTTGAGCTTGAGGATGTGAGAAAGCTTTTCGAGGAATCCCCGGGAATAATAGTGCAGGACGACGTGGAAAACAACGTTTATCCTCTGGCGAGAGACGCCGCAGGAACTGACGAGGTCTACATAGGAAGAATAAGAAGAGACTTTTCCGTTGACAACGGCCTCAATATCTGGGTTGTAGCCGACAACATCAGAAAGGGCGCCGCCACCAACGCCGTTCAGATCGCCGAGGAGCTTCTCAAGGAAATGGACGACTGACCCTATCCGGCGCATAAAGACACATTGATAAAAAAACACTGAAATCCATAATAACAAGCAAACCGGCAGGCGGACAGCTTAAGCGCCCTTCTGCCGGTTTTTTACTGCCTCAACTATGGATCACAAGTTGAAAACAAGCGCTGATACCTTTAAAGCATAGCAACAGATAAAAAACAGATATTTGCCTTTTTTTAAACCGGCGGCTAAAATCTATATGTAGAATAAACCTGAACACGTAAGACAAAGGGAGGAGATATATTATGGAAGAAAAGCTTATAATGACTGAGGAATGGGACAAAACCTTTCCCGAAAGCAGGAAGGTCAATCACCGCAAGGTGACCTTTCATAACAGATACGGCATTACTTTGGCGGCTGTTGACTTTCTGTCTGTACAGGAAAACGTTGATCCCGAAAGAATAGGCATCATAGGAATATGCGGCTGGGGCGGCATGGCTCTCAATGCCGCGGCCATAGACACGAGAATAAAGGCTTCTGTGACTTCAACAATGTACGATATGACAAGAGTAAACGCCAAAGGTTACTTTGATGATGAGGACAGTGAAGAAGACCGCCATAAAAAGCGCGCCGCTCTCAACGCCCAGAGAACAGAAGACTACAAAAACGGAACATACGCTCTCGCGGGAGGTGTGGTGGATCCTCTGCCTGATGACGCGCCTTTCTTTGTAAAGGACTACTATGATTACTACAAAACCGACCGTGGATATCACCCGCGCTCCCTTAATTCCAACGGCGGATGGAATGTGACCTCTACCCTGTCCTTTCTCAATATGCCGATACTGCAGTACGCGAATGAAATACGAAGCGCGGCTCTGCTTATTCACGGGGAAAAGGCCCATTCCTGCTACTTCAGCAGAGACGCCTACGCCATGCTCACAGGAGACAACAAGGAGCTGATGATAATTCCGGGAGCGGTTCATACAGACCTTTATGACAGAACCGACATAATACCTTTTGACAAAATCACCGACTTTTTCAAAAAATATCTGTAAGACATCCTGACGGGTCTTTCTTGACAAAGTTCTCTCTGACCAATAAAATATACTCATACCCCCAAGAGTA
>DVMP01000041.1 GCA_018714925.1 Candidatus Allocopromorpha excrementigallinarum | reverse complement strand
CCTCTTTAACCATCACATAGTCTGTGTTATTATACCATGTTTTTCTTGATTTTCTTCCTGTATCCATATAGAATATTTGTCGGACAAAAAACCAAGGAGTGTTGTAATATGGATTTTATCGCAGGCATAATAAGCAGTATAAGCGGTTATATGTACAGCTATATTCTGATCATTCTTCTCGTCGCTGCGGGAGTGTACTTCTCTTTCAGAACAAGGTTTGTACAGATCAGATTGTTAAAGGAATCTGTAAGGGTTATTGCGGAGCCTAAAAAGGACAAGGACTCTATCTCATCCTTTCAGGCTCTTATGGTGTCCACAGCCTCAAGAGTGGGTACCGGCAACATAGTCGGCGTTACGGGAGCCATTATCCTGGGCGGCCCGGGAGCCGTGTTCTGGATGTGGCTTATAGCTGTCCTGGGAGGCGCATCGGCCTTTGTGGAATCAACTCTTGCGCAGATATATAAAAAGAGAGGCTCCGACGGCTCCTACGGCGGTCCCGCCTATTACATAAAACAGGCTCTGAAGGTCCCCGCCCTGGGAGGAATCTTCGCTCTTTTTCTTATTCTCACCTACATGGGAGGCTTTAACGCCCTCGCCTCCTTTAACCTGGCGGATTTTGTCAAGGTATACATACCCTCTGAAAACGCCACTCTTTACATAGGCGCCGTGGTGGCCGCCCTTTCCGCCATAGTTATTTTCGGCGGCGGAAAGCGTATTTCCAAAGCAACTCAGGTTATAGTGCCCATTATGGCTGTCGCCTATATAGGCATGGCCCTTCTGGTCATATGCTTAAATATTACCTCCTTTCCTTCCGTTATAGGAGGAATTTTCGCGGAAGCCTTTAATTTTTCCAGCATGGCGGGAGGTCTCTTCGGAGCCGCTGTTATGAACGGCATCAAGCGCGGCCTCTATTCCAATGAGGCCGGTATAGGCTCGGCTCCCAACGCCGCCGCCTCCGCTGACGTGTCTCATCCCGTAAAGCAGGGGCTGGTGCAGATGCTCTCGGTATTTATAGATACCCTTCTCATCTGCTCCTCTTCAGCCTTTATGGTTCTGTGCGCCGGCCTTGATCCCGCCGCCTATATGGATTCTTCGGGAAATCCTATGAGCGGAATGTTTATCCAGGATTCTCTCGGAGTTAATTTCGGCGCCTTCGGCGGGTATTTCATAACAGCCGCCCTGGCCCTCTTCGCCTATACAACCCTTGTGGGAAATTATTATTACGCTGAAATGAATATAAGCTATCTTTATAAAAACGCCCTCAGCAACAAGCCCTTTATGTTCTGCTACAGACTTCTGGCTGTCATCATAATCTTCGTGGGCGCTCAGGTAAGCGCGGGGCTTGCCTGGGACACGGCAGACGTGCTCATGGGCTGTATGGCTCTCATTAATGTTCCTGTCTGTATCATTTTGGGGAACACAGCCTTTAAAGCCCTTAAGGACTACACCGGCAAGAAAAAAGCCGGCAGACCTCTTGATTTCAAAGCCGCCGACATCGGTATAAAAGGAACTGATTACTGGAAATAGCCTGCTGCCGCGGAGCCGGACAGACTATATTCTCAGGTCCAGCTCCATGGCCACATGGGGTATGCCGTCTTCAAGAAAAACATCGGAGGTAACCGTAAAGCCGAATTTTTCATAAAAGCCCGCGGCGTATTCCTGAGCCTCCATAAAGAGCCTTTTCGCCTCCGTTTTCTCCCTTATGAATTTTATACTCTCCTCAAGGAGTCTTCTTCCCATTCCCCTTCCATGCTCAACGGTAAGCACTCTCCCTATCTGCAGCGTTCCTTCCTCTCCTTCTCTGGAAAAGGCTCTCAGACAGGCCGCGACCCTTCCTTTTTCCTCGTAGAAGAAATGAAGGCTTCTGTAATCCCTTCCATCCATGTCCTGGTAGGCGCATTTCTGCCCCACCACAAAGACTTCGCTTCTTGCCCTCAGCAGCTCATAGAGCTCCGCTGTTGTCAGCTCATTGAATTTTTTTACCTTCAGCTCCATTGCCTTACCTCCGTACAAAGAAAATCCCCGTGCCTGCTCCCATTGAGCCTGTACGGGGAAGGATATTTATTTTTCTCAGCTGAGAGCCGCTGTTACGAGAGCCATCTTATAGACCTCCTGAGCGTTGCAGCCTCTGCTCAGATCGTTTATAGGCGCGTTGAGTCCCTGGAGGATAGGTCCTATGGCCTCGAATCCGCCAAGACGGGCCGCAATCTTATAGCCGATGTTGCCGGCGTTTATGTCAGGGAAGATAAATGTATTGGCCTGTCCCGCTACAGGAGAGCCTGAGCACTTCACCTTGGCCACCTCAGGAGCTACCGCCGCGTCAAACTGCAGCTCGCCGTCTACAGCCAGATCAGGAGCCGCTTCCTTTACCTTCTTAGTGGCGTTGGCTACGAGAGTTACCATGTCTCCCTTTCCTGAACCGTAGGTTGAATATGACAGCATGGCAACCTTTGGATCAATGCCGAAAACCTTGGCGGTTTTTGCTGTTTCTACAGCTATTTCCGCCAGCTCATCCTCGTTGGGATTTATATTAATGGCGCAGTCTCCCATGGCCAGCTTCTCGTCTCCTCTTACCATAATGAAGCAGGAGCTTACAATCTTGTTTCCCGGCTTTGTCTTTATCAGCTGCAGCGCCGGTCTTACAGTGTCCGCCGTAGAATAAGTGGCTCCGCCCAGAAGACAGTCCGCCTTGCCCATTTTAACCAGCATGGTTCCGAAGTAGTTGGACTTTTTCAGAGCTTCTCTGACCTCCTCCGCGGTCATCTTGCCCTTTCTGAGAGCTACCATTTCATCTACCATGGCGTCCATTTCATCGTACCTTTCAGGATCAATAATCTCACATCCGTCGATGCTGAGGCCGGCTTCCTGAGCCGCCTTCTTTACAGCCGATTCCTCGCCTAAAAGGATAACCTTGAGGATATTGTCGGCCGCAAGCTTTGAAGCCGCGTCTAGAATACGCCCGTCGGTGCCTTCTGTAAATACGATGGTGCGGGTATTGGCTTTTAACTGTTCAGTCAGTTTGTTAAACATTCTCTTTCCTCTCTTCTATATAGTTTTAATTGATCACAAACATACACGTCTATTTTATCCATTTATCATAAGCTTTTCAAGTATTTCAATGTAAAATTTATCCTTCACAGAATTTATACTTTCTACCTGTTGTCCACCTTCTCAGGATAAAGATCGTGACGGGTCAGTCTCTCAAAAGCCGCCTTTTCCCACATAGTGTCCGGCTTTCCGTAGTTGCAGTAAGGGTCGATGGATATTCCTCCCCTAGGTGTGAACTTGCCCCACACCTCAATGTATTTGGGATCCATGAGCTTTATAAGGTCCTTCATTATAATGTTGACACAGTCCTCATGAAAATCTCCGTGATTTCTGAAGCTGAAAAGATACAGCTTCAGTGACTTGCTCTCCACCATTAATTTATCCGGAACATAGGAAATATAAATGGTCGCGAAGTCCGGCTGCCCTGTCATGGGACAGAGACTGGTAAATTCCGGACAGTTGAATTTTACAAAATAGTCGTTTTCCGGATGCTTGTTCTCAAATGCTTCCAGAACCTCCGGCGCGTAGTCATCGGGATAATCGACTTCCCTGTTTCCCAGAAGGGAAATTCCCTTCAGCTCCTTTTTTTCTCTTCCGCTCACAGCCTGTTCCTCCTTATCTCTTTTCCGCGGCCGCCGGAGCCAGAGGCTTCCACACTCTCTCCAGCGCCTTCACTATAAACACTCCCACAACAGCCGGCAAAAGCTGTCCCACGCAAAGGTTCACCGCCATAAGCCAGTAAGGCATGTTTAGAAAATATGACAGATAAACCGCCACTCCCAGACCGGGGATCAGCACTATGGGCGCGGCTATTAAGCCTTTGTTCCAGCCCTTTCTTCTGATAAGTACAATAGCGGCCGTGGTCAATATGCCGACAATACAGCCTCCCGCCATATCCACCACTCCGAAACCTCCGAAAAGCATGTTTGAAATCAGATTGGCGAAACCAAGGGGGAAAACCAGGAACGGAAATATATACGCCAGAGCATAAAGAGAAGTGGCTATTCTGATCTGATAGGCGCCAAAAGAAAAGCTCTGGGTAAAATAAAGAACCACAATGTAGGCCGCCATTACCATGGCGGCAAATGTCATTTTCTGCATACGGCTCATTC
>DVMP01000040.1 GCA_018714925.1 Candidatus Allocopromorpha excrementigallinarum | reverse complement strand
GCAAAAAAGGGCGTTTAAAGAGAAGAAAAAGAAATTGAAGAGCCTCTGTGAGAAAATATATAATTAAATATAAGGGGTATTTATAAAATATTTTAATATTATATACAGAAAGCAGGGAGGCATGCTATGATCAGCTTTATTATTTGTCTTGTAATACTCATAGGAGGCTATTTTCTTTATGGAAAAATCGCGGAAAAAACTTTTGAACCTGACGACAGAGAAACCCCGGCCGTCAAAATGAATGACGGCGTGGATTACATAGTCATGCCCCAGTGGAAGCTTTTCCTGGTGCAGCTTTTAAATATCGCGGGCCTGGGACCTATTTTCGGAGCTCTGCAGGGCGCTCTGTGGGGGCCTGTGGTTTTTTTGTGGATAACCTTCGGAACCATACTGGCGGGAGGGGTCCACGATTACTTTTCGGGAATGCTGTCTGAGAGAAACAAAGGGGCGTCCATATCGGAGGTCTGCGGAATATATCTGGGGGGCTTTATGAAAAATCTCATGAGAGTCTTCAGCGTTGTCCTCCTTGTAATGGTAGGGACTGTATTCGCCGTGGGACCGGCAGGCCTTATAGAAACCCTCTTTAAGGAAGGAGGTGTGGGAGGCATTCTCGCAGAGGGAGAGTTCTGGCTCTGGATAGTCCTGGCATATTACTTTGTCGCCACCTTCCTTTCCATAGATAAGATAATAGGAAAGATATATCCCATATTCGGAATATGTCTCATAATAATGGCTGTGGGAGTTGTTTTCGGCCTTTTCACCAAGGGCGAATATACCGTTCCCGAAATATGGGAAAACTTTACCAATATGCATCCCGAAGGGACTCCCGTATGGAGCTTTATGTTTATAACGGTGGCCTGCGGAGCCATATCGGGCTTTCACGCCACTCAGTCGCCGCTTATGGCCAGGTGTATGAAGTCTGAGAGGCAGGGAAGATTTGTCTTTTACGGGGCCATGACCGCGGAAGGAATCATAGCTCTTATCTGGGCTGCGGCAGGCTGCGCTCTCTATGAGGTTACGGGAGGCCTTAATACGGGACTCGCGGAGGCTCTGTCGGCGGGACAGTCGGCGGCCATATACGATGTATGCGCCAAAACCATGGGAAGCGTGGGAGTGGCCCTGGCCATGATAGGAGTAATAGTCTGCCCTATAACCTCGGGAGATACGGCCTTCAGAAGCGCCAGGCTTACTCTTTCCGACTGGCTGAAGCTGGGGCAGGATAAATATAAAAACCGTCTGCTGCTGGCTGTGCCTCTTCTGGGGGCGGGAGCATTTATAGCCCATCTGGACTACACCGTAGTCTGGAGATATTTCAGCTGGACAAACCAGACTCTGGCTATGATAGTTCTCTGGGCCGCCAGCATGTATCTCTTTAAGGAGGGAAAAAATTACTGGATTACAGCGGTTCCGGCGACATTTATGAGCGCCGTTTCCATGACATATCTTTTCTGCGCTCCGGAGTGCTTCGGTCTTTCCACAGCTGTGGCGTATCCGGCGGGAATAATTCTGGCGGCTGTGTTTATGGGTATATTCATTTACGCCACAAGGATAAAAAAGACGCCTATAGGGTGAGAAAGGAAAACCGCCGATGATATTCAAGGCTGAGAAGCTGGGAAGCATAGGCCTTCCGGAGGAAGCTGTTCAAAGAGACAGAAGGAGATGCCGCAGGGCGGGCTCCTGCGGCGTAGGGGAAAAGGCCGTATACCTGGGAGGACTGTACCGGGAGCGAAAATACTATATTCCATATGATTCAATAGAGAGAATATTTAAAAGGGTTGCCATGAGCAGGGGAGGATTTACGGGAAGAGGAGCTTTCGCTTCTCTTTCTTATCTTGTGGTGGAGTATGACGGCGGAAAGGAATACAGCTGCCTCGTCAAAAGGGAAGAGGACATCGACAGCCTTCTGGAGCAGGTAAAGAGAGAGCATCCTCACATAAGGGTCCACAGCGCCGACGCTGAGAGAAAGCTCCTTGAGAAAAGAAGAAGACTCAGTTCAAAGCTGAAAAGACAGATCCCCCTGGAGGCAAAGGAGGAAGCGGAGCTTCTTCAAAGCTGCCGGGAATACCTGGAGAAGAAGCCTGCTCTCTACAGAGAGCTCAGCCTCGCCTCCAGAAGCATGAGAGCCTATGAAAACAGCAGACCTGTATACAGGTGGACGGCTATGGTAATTACCGCGGCGGGAGCGGCTTCCCTTATATACGGAATATACTCATTCTTTTCAAGGGGCTGGGAAGGCGCGTATTTTGTCCTTTTCGGCCTTGCGGCGATTTTCTTCTTTTCGGGAATGAGCGTGCTTCCTACGGGAAGGAACAACAGAAAAAGAATAGAGAGGCGTCTGAGAAAGGCCGAGGAAGACATGGAGAAATATCTGAAGGACTTTTCGGGCTTTCCTATTCCGGCAAGGTACGCTCATCCGGCTGTGCTTGGAAGAATGGAGGAAATAATCGCGGAAAAAAGAGCCTCGTCTTCAGAGGAGGCTCTTGAAATTCTCAAAGATGATCTTAAAAGGCTCAATTCCAATGTTCAGGTTGAACAGGAGGAGTACGAGGAAATCACAGCCATAAAGCCCATGTTTCTCATAAACCGCTACAGATAGCCTACAGACACAGGAATTCAGGCTTTCTCTGTCTGAACAGGCAGTAGTATTTAAAGCCTGCCGAGCGGGCCAGTTCAGCGGCTTCGCTGAAGTGGTCCAGATAGTAAGCGGGGTCGTGGGCGTCTGAGCCAAAGGTGAGAATCTCGCCTCCTAGCCGGCGATATCGTTTCAGTATGGATTCTCTGGGGAGCCACGTGCCTGTGCCGTATCTGAAGCTGGACGTGTTTATTTCAAGTCCGCGCCCCTTATCCACAAGAATTTTCAGTATCTCATCTATAATATCCTCCACAGGGGAGTAGTCGTACAGCTTCCCTATGTATCTGTCCAGTATGCTCATGTGACCGAGAACATCGTAGCTGTCAAAGGTCTTCAGACACTTCAGCACATAGCTGTAAAAATCCTCCACGAGAGCGGGGCCGTCGCGGCGGGAATAGTCGAGAGTGTATAGATCAGTTCCTCTGAGACAGTGGAAGGAGCCTATTACCATGTCGTAGGGAAAATCCGAAGCAGCCCTTGCGGCTGCTTCAAACTGACCGTCCATTATGCCTATTTCAATGCCGTAAAGTATTTCCATCCTCCCGCTGTATTTTTGACGCGCCTTTTCCAGGGCGCGGTGGTATCCGTCGAAATCAGGAATAAAGGGAAACTCGGGATCAGGATATCCGGGGTCGTAATGATCGGTTACGGCTACTGCCTCTACTCCCCTTTTCAGCGCCCCTTCAAGCATTGCCTCCATGGAAAAATCACAGTCGTCGGAAAATCCCGTATGGGTATGCATGTCGCAGAGAGGCGTACCGCCCCTCGTCTTAAGCTTGTCGTTGTTCATATCTTTAAGGTCTCTCTCTTTCAGTTTTTACAAAGTTTAATTCAAACCAGAAGGTGGTTCCCTTGCCCAGGGTACTGTCAACGCCGAAGTCAACCTTGTGGAGACTGAGGATTTCCTTTACTATGGAAAGCCCCAGGCCTGTTCCCTCGGAAGCCCTGACCATATTGGAGCTGGCCCGGTAATACCTTTCCCATACATGGCCCAGCTCTTCGGGAGCAATGCCCACACCGTGGTCCTCCACTCTGCATATTACCACTCTTCCCCTCTTTTTAAGGGAAACGTTTACAGTTTTGTCGTCGCCGCAGAATTTTATGGCGTTGGTTATAAGGTTGGATACCACCTGCTTTATTTTGTCTTCATCGCCGTTGACTATGTAGTTTGCCGGACAGGTGAAGTTGAAGGTGTAGCCATCCTCAACCTCCATTATCTTGTAAGTATTGATAATACTCTGAACAGCCTCGGTTATGCTGAAGTTCTTTTTTTCCAGAACCATTTTGCCCGACTGCATTCTTGATATTGTAAGAAGATCTCCCACCAGCGCGTTGAGTCTGTCGGCCTCGTCCACTATTACCTGCACATGCTCGTCGCGCTTTACGGGATTGTCTCCCGATATGTCTCTTATCATCTCAGCGTAGGATTTTATCATTGTGAGAGGAGTGCGGAGATCGTGAGAGACGTTGGCGATGAGATCCTTCTGAAGCATATCGGATTTTTCCAGCTCTATGGAAGCTCTTGTGAGAGTATCCGCCAGCTTGTTCAGCTCCGTATAATGGCCTCCCTTGAAAACTATGCCGAATTCACCCTCAGCCAGTCTTTCCGCTGAATTTGTTATCCTCCTTATAGGGCGCGTTATCCTTACGGAAAGGTAGAAGGAAATGAGACACGCCAGTACAAGTGATATAAATGTTACGTACACCAGCTGGTTGGTCAGTATCTGTATGGTGGAGGACACAGGATAAAGAGGCGAAAAAACGTAAACCATGAGAGGCAGCTTTTCCTCGTCGGTCAGGGCGCTGGCATAGGCCAGAACCCGCTTTGACTCATCCTGGCTTTTGATTCTCAGCTCCGCGGAGGTGGTGCGGTTTTCCAGCATGTATTCGTTGACATAATCTATCTGGTCGGCATAGTAGCTGGAAGAGGTGCTGTCCTCCGAAGGCCTGAAATATATGGTGTTGCCGTCAGCGGACACTATGTATATGAACATATCGTTGGAGTCGGAAATGTCCTCTATCCGCTCCAGAAACCTCTCCTGGTCGTACCTGAGATAGTAGCTTTCTATGTTCTTGGTTACGTTTTTTGTCTGCTCCACCTTCATTACCTCGTAGAAGTTATTGAGGAACAGAACCTGCAGAAACCAGAGTATGAGCATGAGAAAACCGGCGAAAAGCACGAAATAAAGCCAGGTTTTGAATTTTATGCTTCTGTAATCAAGTCTAAGCTTCAAATTTATAGCCCACCCCTCTTAAAGTAACGATATAGTCTCTGTACTCTCCGAGATTGTTTCTGAGATTTTTTATGTGTGTATCTATAGTTCTGTCGTCTCCGAAGAAATCATACCCCCATATGTCGGAGAGAAGCTTATCCCTGGAAAGGGCGATGTTTTTGTTTTCCACAAGGTAGAAGAGAAGATCGTACTCCTTGGGAGTAAGATCCACCTTTTTGCCGTCCACGGTAACTGTTCTGGCCGGTATGTTTATCTCCAGCCCTCCGAATTTCATAACCTTTTCCGTCGGCTTTTCCGAGGCCGTGTTTCTTGAAAGTACCGCGTTGACTCTTGCCATAAGCTCCTTGGGGCTGAAGGGCTTTACCACGTAATCGTCTATTCCCAGCTCAAAGCCGAAGAGCTTGTCGTATTCCTCGCTTCTGGCCGAAAGCATTATAATAGGTATATCCTTTATCTTCTTGATCTCCTTGCAGGCGGAAAAACCGTCAAGCTTGGGCATCATTATATCCATTATTATCAGGTCGTAATCGTTGAGCTTGCAAAGGCCTACAGCGGTCATTCCATCCGCCGCCTCTGTTATTTCGTGACCGTTGAATTCGGAGTATTCTCTTATAACTTCTCTGATCTTCTGTTCATCATCCGCTACAAGTATTTTAGCCATAGTTCATCCTCCTTTTTTATATATAATTAAGAATAAAGCTTCAATGTGTTTTGTTTATGTAGGTTGTGTAATGATTGTACCATATTTTATTGGCTGGGTACAGAAATTGTGATATAATACCTTATAAGTACAGCCTGGAACTATCCATATTATGGGCGAGAGAGGAAGGAGCCTGTACAGCTGAAAGCTTGCAGGCTTTTCGGCATCCATGGAGTTAAGGCTTGCTTAAGAGAGCCGGAGGAATTTCAGCGAAGCCGGGTTTTGTTACAATGTTGCGGGGACGGTTAAATATGGGCCGCCCTTAAAGCGCGGCTTTAAGAAAATACGCCGTGAGCTCAGAGTCCGAATGTACGGACGGTAAATGCTTAAAAGGAAAGGAGGTGAAAAGGAATGTTCAGAAAGCTTATAAGAGCGGCAATGACTGTTGTAGGAGCCATATTCGGATACGGGATGTTCATGCTGGCCCAGTATCTGATCACCCTCGCGGGACATGGGGAATGGGTTAATTTTTCAGGGATACAGGAGGTTTGTATCGCCACATTATTCGCAATTATTTTTGGATTAATATTCTTCAGCCTTACCCCTGCCATAAGAAAACGCGGAACAAAGATGGCCAACAACATAGAAACGGATCTGCAGAAGGTGTCAACCAATGATATTGTTCTGGGGACCATAGGCCTTATAGCGGGACTCATAATCGCCTTTCTCATAAGCCGTATATACGCGGGAATAATGGCGCCTTTCCTTGAGGTTGTTCTCAATGTGGTGTCCTACATAGTTCTCGGGTATCTCGGCATAGTCATAGCGACAAAAAAAGGAAAGGATGTGAGAAACACCTGGAGCTCCTCCAGGAAGGTGGCTTCTGTGGGAGGCAGAGGAAAGCATAAGACCGACGCCACTCCCAAGATCTTTGATACCAGCGTTATTATAGACGGCAGAATAGCCGATATAATGAAGACGGGGTTCATAGAGGGGCCCATAGTGATACCTGAATTCGTCCTTGTGGAGCTGAGGCATATAGCGGATTCATCTGACGCCCTTAAAAGAAACAGAGGAAGAAGAGGCCTTGACATACTCAATAAAATACAGGGAGAATACGGAATCGAAATATACAACACAGCGGCTGAAAAGGCTCTTGACGAAATACCCGAGGTTGACGTCAAGCTGCTCAAGCTGGCTCAGATAATGAACGGCAAGGTGGTAACCAATGATTTTAATCTCAATAAGGTGGCTGCCATAAAGGGAGTTGAAGTGCTGAATATCAACGAGCTTGCCAACGCTCTCAAGCCTATGGTTCTTCCGGGAGAGGAAATGGTGCTTTCCCTGGTAAAGGAGGGGAAGGAAAACAATCAGGCGGTAGCCTATCTTGACGACGGAACCATGATAGTGGTGGAGGACGGAAAGAAATACATAGGAAAGACCATAAAGGCTGTGGTTACCAGCGCCCTTCAGACATCGGCCGGCAGGATGATATTCGCCAAACCGGCGGGAAACAAGCAGAGGTAAGAGAGATGTATAAGGGGAAAAAGATAGCGGTAATCGTAGCTGCCGCGGGAAAAGGAAAGCGCATGGGAGGCTCCCTCCCCAAGCAGTATATAAAAATAGGAGGTCAGACGGTAATCCTCAGGACTCTCAGAACCTTTTCACTTATGGAGGAGATAGACAGTATCATTGTAGTGGCTGACAGAGAGCACCTGGAAAGCTGCCGCGACATAATAATGCTCGGCGGAATAAAAAAGGTGGAGGCGGTTATACCCGGAGGAAGGGAAAGACAGGATTCTGTTTACAACGCTCTTCAGGAAATAAACAGAAGGCTTCCGGGGACCGGGTACGTGCTCATACATGACGGAGCCAGACCCTTTATAGACGAAGCTACCGTAAGAGCCGTAATAGAAGCCGCGGCGGGAAGCGGCGCGGCAGCCGCCTGCGTGGCGGTTAAGGACAGCCTGAGAAGATCCCTGGGAGAGAGCAGCAGAAGCGTAAACAGAGAGGATTACTATGCTGTTCAGACTCCTCAGGGCTTTAAAAAGTCCATACTCATAGAGGCCTATGACAAGGCCATGAGAGACGGCTTTACCGGCACTGACGACGCCTCCCTGGTGGAAAGGGCAGGCTATGAGGTGGAAATAGTAAAGGGCGATTACAGGAATATAAAGATTACAACAAAAGAGGATCTGCCGATGGAAAACAGAATAGGAACCGGATTTGATGTTCATGCCTTTTCGGAGGGAAGAGATTTGATATTGGGCGGAGTGAGGATACCATTTGAAAAGGGCCTCGCGGGACATTCGGACGCTGATGTTCTTACTCACGCCCTTATGGACGCCTTACTGGGAGCGGCGGCTCTGGGAGACATAGGAAGGCTTTTTCCCGACACGGATGAGGACTACAGGGGAATTTCCAGCATGGTGCTGCTGAAAAGGGTTGCCGGACTCATTGCCGACAATTTTTTCTCAATAGGGAATATAGATATAACACTTATAGCCCAGAGACCGAAGATTTCTCCCTATACAGAGGAGATGAGGAGCAGCATCGCGGCTGTTCTGGGTATTGACAAAAGCAGGATAAGCATAAAGGGGACCACTACGGAAAAGCTGGGATTTGTGGGGAGAGAAGAAGGTATAGCCGCGGAAGCGGTATGCTTAATATACAGGTAAGGAGAAGTGACAGATGAAATTATCCAAGATGCATTTAAAAACTCTGAGAGAGGTTCCCAATGAAGCCGAGATACCGAGTCATATTCTGCTTCTCAGAGCGGGAATGATAAGAAAGCTGGTATCGGGGGTATACGGGTTTATGCCTCTGGGCTGGAGATCCGTAAGAAAGATTGAAGATATAGTCAGAGAGGAAATGGATCTGGCGGGAGGACAGGAAATACACATGTCCGCCATACAGCCCGCCGAGCTGTGGGAAGAATCGGGAAGATGGTACGCCTACGGGCCGGAGCTTTGGAGGCTTAAGGACAGGAACGGAAGGGACTTCTGTCTGGGCCCTACTCATGAAGAAATATTTACGGACATAGTGAGAAACGATATAAGCTCCTACAGACAGCTGCCTGTAAATCTCTATCAGATACAGACAAAGTACAGAGACGAGGCCAGACCAAGGTTCGGGCTTATGAGAAGCAGGGAGTTTATCATGAAGGACGCCTATTCCTTTGACAGGGACGAGGCCGGGCTGGACAAAAGCTACGAGGAAATGTACAGAACATACGAAAGGATATTTACACGGTGCGGTCTTTCCTTCAGGGCCGTGGAGGCTGACACGGGAGCCATAGGCGGAAGCAATTCCCACGAATTTACAGCTCTTTCGGATGTGGGGGAAAGCGAAATCGCCTACTGTGAAAAATGCTCCATGGCGGCGACCGTGGAAAGGGCCGAGTGTACGGACGCTCCCGCTCAGGAGGAGGAGCTGAGGCCTGTGGAGGAGGTTCACACTCCCGGGACAAAGACCATAGAAGAGGTAGCCGCTTTTCTGGGACTGGAAAAAAGGCAGACCATGAAGGCCCT
This sequence comes from Candidatus Allocopromorpha excrementigallinarum, assembly GCA_018714925.1. Taxonomy (GTDB): domain Bacteria; phylum Bacillota; class Clostridia; order Peptostreptococcales; family Anaerovoracaceae; genus Lentihominibacter; species Lentihominibacter excrementigallinarum. The sequence goes on along the minus strand of DVMP01000040.1, from coordinate 5,310 downwards.
TCTCTTTGTAACATATGACAGCGAAGGAAAGGAAAAGGATTATGTGGCGGCCTTTGTAAGGGGAGACAGAGAGCTTAATATGACTAAGCTGGTAAACGCCCTGGGCATACCTGAGCACGCCATAGAATTCGCCGATGAGGAAAAAATGGGAGATGCTACCGGATGCGTAGGCGGCTTTACGGGGCCTGTGGGTCTCCACGACTGCGTCATAGTTGTGGACAGCGAGCTGCCGGGACAGAAAAACCTGTGCGCGGGAGCCTGCAAAAAAGACCATCATCTTATTAACGTCAATTACGGAAGGGACTATCAGGGCGATATAGTTACGGATATTAAGGCGCTGGCAGAAGGTGATCCGTGCCCTGTATGCGGGGCTCCGGTAAAGCACGCGAGAGGCATCGAGGTAGGACAGGTATTTAAGCTGGGAACAAAGTACAGCCAGTCTATGGGAGCCTTCTACAAGGATGAGAGCATGAAGGACAGGCCTATAGTAATGGGCTGCTACGGCATAGGGATAACGAGAACTCTCGCCGCGGTAGTAGAGCAGTGTCATGATGAAAACGGCATCATATGGCCTGTGTCAGTGGCTCCTTACCACGTAATAATAACGGTAATGAAGCCTGACGACAGGATTCAGGCGGAGCTGGCGGAGGAAATATACGAAAAGCTTATTGCCGGAGGAGCCGAGGTGCTTCTCGACGACAGAAAGGAAAGGCCGGGAGTCAAGTTTAAGGATGCGGACCTTCTGGGTATCCCCGTAAGGATAACCGTCGGAAGAGGGGCCGCTGACGGAATGGTGGAATACAAGCTGAGAAGAGACTCGGAAAAGGAGGAGCTTTATGCCTCCGACAGCATACAGAGAGCTCTTGATATAATAGAAAAGGAAAGATGAATTTTATTTCCCTGATGGAGATAATAGGCACGGTGGCTTTCGCCGCATCGGGAGCCCTGGTGGCCATTGACAAGAGGCTGGATTATTACGGAATAGTGTTTCTCGCTCTTATAACAGCCATAGGAGGAGGAATAATAAGAGACGTAATCATAGACCTGGAGCTGCCCGCCGCCATAGAAAACCCTGTGTACGCCGTCATAAGCGCAGTAACGGCTGTGGCTGTAATAGTGTTTTACAAGTGGGCGACAAGGCTGCAGCACCTTATAAATATCTTTGACGCCGTGGGTCTGGCGGCGTTTACGGCCATAGGAGCCGAAGCCGCCGTAAAAAACGATGTTTTTTCCATCTTTGTTGTCATAACTCTCGCTCTTCTTACGGGAACGGGAGGAGGCATACTGCGGGATGTCTTTGTAAAGGAGATTCCTTTTGTTTTCAGAAAGGAGGTCTACGCGGCGGCGTCTATTGCCGGAGCGGCGGCCTTTATTCCCGCCTTCTGCTGGCTGGGAGAGGAGGCGGCTATGTATATATGCTTCGGAGTCACTCTGGTCATAAGGATTATGTCCATAAAGTTCAACTGGCATCTGGCGAAGGTGAAAACGGGAGTTGCAATATATGAGAAAGCTGCGGGAAAGAAAAGAAAATAAGAGAGCCTTTAAGGAGAGCGGAGCCTTTCAGTGTCTTGTCCTGTTCTGGGAGTTCTTTAAAATGGGACTTTTCACCATCGGCGGAGGCATGGCCATGATTCCCCAGATACAGCAGGTTGCCGTAAAGGACAGAAGGTGGCTGTCTGAAGAGGAGATGATAGACTGTATAGCTCTCTGTCAGTCTCTTCCCGGGGTAATAGCCATAAACAGCGCCACCTATATCGGACGCAGGGTAAAGGGGATCAAGGGATCTCTTTCAGCGACTCTGGGAGTGGTGATGCCCTCATTTATAATAATAATTCTGGCTGTTACATTTTTGGGAGCCATTGGAGACAACAGGTATATAACGGGAGCCTTTACGGGAATAAAGGCGGCTGTAAGCGGGCTTATAGCCGTTACCGCCGTAAAGCTGGGAAGGCAGTCTCTCACCTCGCCTTTTCAGTGGATACTGGCCGCGGCGGCCTTTATTGCCATTGCCGTTTTCGGAGTGACCGCCCTCTGGGCTGTTCTCGGAGGAGCCATGGCCGGCATAATATATACGGCGGCAAAAAAAGGAAGGGAGGCTGAAAAATGATATATCTTTATCTTTTTACGGTCTTCTTCAGGATAGGAATATTCAGCTTCGGAGGAGGGCTTGCCATGCTTCCTCTGATCTTTCAGAGCGTTCAGAGCTTCGGAATCATGTCGGCTCATGAGTTTTCCAATCTCGTCGCTCTTTCCCAGGTGACCCCGGGCCCCATAGCCGTAAATGCGGCCACATACGTGGGCTTTAACTACGCGGGTCTGTCGGGCGCCGCTGTAGCCACGCTGGGAGTATGTGTTCCTTCCTTTATACTGGTGCTTCTGGTGGTTAAGTTTATAGAGAAATTCAATGACAGTATGGCTGTAAAAGGAGCCTTTAACGGTATAAGGCCTGTTACCATAGGGCTTATAGGAGCGGCTGCCGTCTTTGTTATGGAAACGGTGCTGATAAACGGCAAGCTGTTTTCCCTTCAGCTTTTTACAGAGGGAGCGGACTATTTTAACTGGATACCTATAGCTTTGTTTGGAGCAACGGTGATTCTGGCGGGGGCCTTTAAGGTGACGCCTGTAAAGCTGATGCTTATAATGGGAATAGCGGGAGCGTTGTTATGTGGATAGGCGGAGTAAGAGTGATAATACTCGATGATACGAACAGGATGCTCATGGTGAGACAGTGTCACGAGGGCAGGGACATATGGATGGTGCCCGGAGGAGCCATAGAGGAGGGAGAAAGCTCCATTGACGCCGCTGTACGTGAAGTAAAGGAGGAGACAGGTCTTGATGTGGAGATCGGAAACCTCATATGGCACGTAGAGGAGGTATCAGACAGAGGACAGAGATTTGTGAACTTTTTCCTGGGAAGAATAAAGGGAGGCAGCCTGTCTCTGGGAGAGGATCCTGAGCTGGAGCCGGGACGCCAGGTTCTGAAGGAAGCGAAATTCATGTCAAGACAGGAGCTGGATGAGATTCAGACCCTTTATCCGGAATATCTCAAGGATGAATTCTGGCGTTTTCTGAGAGAAGACTATCTCGGATACAACGCTTTTAAAATAAGAAATAATTAATCAAGGAGGAAATCATATGAAATACGTAACCATTGAAATGGAAAACGGAGATATTATGAGAGGGGAGCTTTACCCGGAAAAGGCTCCGAAGACTGTTGACAATTTCATAAAGCTGGCGGAAGAGGGCTTTTATGACGGTCTTATTTTTCACAGAGTAATACCGGGCTTCATGATACAGGGCGGCTGCCCGGAGGGAACAGGCATGGGAGGCCCGGGATATACCATTGAAGGTGAGTTTTCATCCAACGGCTTTGAAAACGACCTTAAGCATGACAGAGGGGTTCTTTCCATGGCAAGAGCCATGAATCCCAATTCGGCGGGCTCTCAGTTTTTCATAATGGTTCAGCCGGCTCCTCATCTGGATGGACAGTACGCCGCCTTCGGACGGATAACAGAAGGAATGGACGCTGCCGACAGGATAGTTTCCACAAAGAGAGATCCTATGGATAAGCCTCTCGAACCCCAGGTAATAAAGAAAATAACCATAGAGGAGGAATAAAGGGCCAGCGGCCGCGGACAGAGCCGACCCCCGGAGATTAAGAAAATTTCCGGGGGCCGGCTGTTTATTATGGGAAATAATTTCCTTCTTGAAAAAATATCGAAAAAGTGCGACAATTATGCTGAGAAAGTAAAATCAGGAGTTAAGAGGAAATTATGAACATAAAGCAGATAGCCAAGGCGGCGGGAGTTTCGGTGGCAACGGTTTCCAGGGTCCTCAATCATCCTGAAAACGTGGCCCCGAAAACGAGAGAAAAAATAGAGAATATAATAAAGGAGCTGGACTACAAGCCCAACTGGTTCGCTCAGGGACTTAACTTTAACAGAACGAAAACCATAGGTCTTGTAATACCTCATATATTAAATCCCGCCTATATGGAAATAGCCAAGGGCGTTGAAGATGTGGCTCAGCAGAAGGGGTACATAACCTTTATGTGCAACGTTGAAAAGGATATAAAGCAGGAAAAAAGCTATGTGGAGCAGCTTATGACGAGAAGGGTCGACGGTATAATACTGATGTTTTCCTCCCTGGACGAGCAGTACATCAAGTCTGTGGAGAAGGCGGGCTTTCCTGTGGTTCTCATAGGAGAAAACAAGGATATCAGCGAATTTAACTCTGTAAAGGTGGACTGTCTTATAGGAGCGGAGAGCATAGTAAATCAGCTTATAGAAAACGGGCATAAGACAATAGGGATTCTCTACGGCAGCGAGCCTGAAATCGAGGCTCTGGAAATGCTGGAGGGGTACAAAAGGGCTTTAAGGGGAAAAGGTATGCCTCTTAAGGAGGAATATATAAAGTCTGTGGACAATACTATTGAAGGAGGATATCTGGGCGCCAGGAAAATGATAAACGAGGGGCCTCCCAAGGCTATATTCACCACAAGCGATGAAATCGCCTACGGGGCAATGGATGCCATAAAGGACAGCGAGCTTCGCGTTCCTGAGGATATAGCGGTGGCAGGCTTCGGAAACACGAGGATGTCAAATCTGGTGGAGCCCAAGCTGACTACCGTGGAGCTGCCCTTTCATAAAATGGGAATATACGGGGCGAGGCTGCTCTTTGATCTCATAGAAGGAGACGGAGACGAGAAGGGGAGAAACAAAGAGCCTACTCACATAACCCTGCAGACAAAGCTTAAGATAAGAAGGTCGTGTGGTCATAAAGAAAGAATTGGAGAAATGTTTTAATGCTGAGTACGAATTTTTTAGGAATGAAATTAAAAAATCCCGTTATAGTTGCCGCAGGTCCATGGAACAGAGACGGAGCCTCTCTCAGAGAGTCTATAGCCTTCGGGGCCGGAGCCGTGGTTACGGAGAGTATAGTCAGCGATACTCTTCTGGATGTGAGGCCGAGGATAGCCTATGACGGCATAGGAGCGCAGAATATCAGGCTTTACAGCGATATTCAGATAGAAGGCTGGGAAAGGGAAATGAGCATAGCCAAAAGCAACGGAGGAGTGGTTATAGCCAGTCTTTCGGCTCATACGCCTTCGGAGCTGGCATATATGGCGAGCAAAATGGAAAAGTTCGGCGCCGACGCCATAGAGCTTTCCGTATCAAATCCCATGAAGGAGTCCCTGGAGGTGGTTGCCTCTCATCCGGAGACAATGTATGAGATGACAAAGGCGGTGGTTTCCAGCGTAAAGGTGCCTGTAATCGTAAAGCTTTCCCAGAATACCACCAACATATCAAA
>DVMP01000003.1 GCA_018714925.1 Candidatus Allocopromorpha excrementigallinarum | reverse complement strand
AAATGCAAGTATTATCTGGTTAAATTCCACTTTAAAGGGTTTGACACAATCTGTCAAACCCCTAAATATCGAATTTAGTCTTCAGTATGGTATTTACTTTTTCATTTGGTGTTTACTTTTTCACTCAACCTTATGGATATGAAAGAGAAAATATTAAACGAAATAGAAGCTGTCATCAAAAGCCGGAGCGTCTCCTTCTGGAGAAAGCCTCTCGCAGGCTTCGCCGACGCTGACAGCCCTTATATAAGAAATCTTCGCCGCATCGTCCACCCTCTTCACCGGATGCCGCGGGAGGCGCTTGAGGACGCATCCGTCGTAATAGTTTATTTCCTCCCATTTAAGGAGGATATTCCAAGGGGCAACACAAGAGGCGAGCTGTCTTCCCGGGAGTGGGCAGAGGTCTATGAGGAGACCAACGCCCTCTTTCCCGTAATAAACAGCCGCCTGACCGCCCTGATCTCCTCTCTCGGCTATGAGGCCGCCGTTCCTCCCGAGGCCTCTGTGTTTTACAGAGATGAGATCATAAGCCGCTGGTCCTTCCGCCACCTGGCCTACGCGGCGGGTCTTGGAACCTTCGGCCTCAACAATATGCTCATTACCCGGGAGGGCTGCGCGGGAAGACTTAACGGCATTGTCTCCAATATTCCCCTGGAGACCGGAAGACCCCTCGAGGAGGAGGCCTGTCTCTATAAAAGAAACGGCTCCTGCGGAGTCTGCGTAAAGCGCTGCCCTTCAGGAGCCTTATCCTCTCACGGCTTCAACAGAAGACTGTGCTATGATCAGTGTCTTAAAAACGCCGCTGTCTACACCTCCCTGGGCAGCTCCTACGCCTCGGCTCCGGGAGAGGAGGCCGCCGATACAGGCTCCGGGGTATGCGGCAAATGTCTCTGCGGCTGCCCATGCACCTTTAAGCGCCCTCTTTAAACGTCCCCGGAGGCCGGACGCCCCTCCGGAAAATACAGGGTAATAGTAAGCCTGCCTTCTTTAAAGGAGGCTTTTATATTTCCTCCCATTTTCTCAGTAAGGATACGAGCTATGGAAAGCCCCAGGCCTGTGGACCTTCCAGCGGTTTCCACCGTATAAAAACGATCGAAGAGCCTTTCGGTCCTCACCTCGTCAAGGTCGGGAGCGCTGTTGGAAAACCTCATCTCTCCGGAAGGCTCCAGGGCTATGCTCAGATCTCCTCCGCTGTATTTTAAAGCGTTGCTCAGTATGTTTTCCAGAATTCTCTCCAGAGCCACGGCGTCAAGGCGCCTTTCCACTCTCTTTTCAGTTATGGATACAGCAGGCTCTATGCCTCTTCCCTTAAAGGCCGGATAAAATGACGCGATGCTTTCCTCCAGGGCTCCCTTCAGGTTAATTTCAGCGTATTCAGGCTCCCTTGAGGATGACGCGGCCAGGGAATAGGTGAACAGGTCCTCTGTAAGCTGCTTCATAGCCTCGGACCTGTCCCTTATAACCGCCAGATATTCCTCCGCCTTCCGGGATTTTTCCTCCTTTTCCAGAAGATCCAGATATCCGAAGACGGCTGTGAGAGGAGTTCTCAGATCATGGGAACTGTTGGCTATGGCCCTTTTAAGCTCCTGATCTCCCTGCCTGAATCTTGCTCTTTCCTCTCTCAAAAGCCTCAGCTGCCTGTTAAGGTCCTCAGCCAGAAGTCTAATGGACCTGTCTCCTCCGTATATGCCTATGAGGGTATTGGTCTCCTGTGTAAGGCTTTCCTCCATGGACAGCCTTATTTCCCTGACCGATTTTTTTATAAGATAAAGCTTTATCAGAAGAACGGCGATAACCGCCCCCAGGGCCGAGCCTCCCGCCGCGGCCAGATATAAAGGTATTTCCATTTCGCCGTCCTCCTTTCCCGTGGGATTTTCCCCTCCGCTACTTTATATCCTTTTTTCTGAAAAAGGATATTCCCGCAAGGGTGGAAGCCGCTGTCAGAGCCGCGGAATAAAGAGCCATCCTTCCCAGGCTTTCAGCGTTTCTGTCCACTATGCTGATCATCTGACCTATGGGAACAGCGTCCACTATGTTTTCGTAAACCTCTCTCCTTGCTCCCGATACGTATGCCGGATTTACTATGGTCTGAAGCTCTCCCGTCGCTCCCTCACTCAGCCTGTTGACAAGCCTCGGCTCGCTGAGCTGTGAAAAAAAGTAGGCCACGGCAAAGAGAAGGGCAAAGGTTAAAAGTATACATATGACTACAGCCGCTGTTCTTCCCGGACTTATCATGGATATCATAACGCACAGGGATACATACGCGGCCATGGCGGCCATGCTGACGGCCGCGTAGGCCAGCAGCTCCCCCGGCTCTCCCTGAGGAGGACCGTAGACGGGTATTCCCAGGACGCAGCTTACAGCATAGCCCGCGGCCATTACCGCGGCTCCCGCCGCCAGGCAGGTTATAAGCTGGGAAAGATATATTCCCGTTCTCGACGAGCCTGCTATGAGCTTATTTCTTACTGTACCGTCGCTGTATTCTGTTCCCGCGAAAATTCCCGTAAATACCGCCATGATTATTCCGGACATCTGAAGAAAGTGAAAGAAGGGCAGCTCCAGGTCGTAATCATAGCCTGACATCGCCATCTGCACGTATGGAAATATCATGAGAAAGACTCCGCAGCCCGCTGTTGCCGCCAGGCTCCACCAGAAAAGACCGCTCTTTCTCATTCTGAAAAGATCTCCCCTTAAAAGTCTGCTCATTTTTCGTCACCTCCCACCAGATTCACATAGTAGCTTTCCAGACTTTCCTCCCTTTCGGTCATGGACAGTATTTCGCATCCCCGCCTGCCGCAAAGAACCGCCAGCTCCGACACATTGACCCTCTCAAATATGTCTGCCTCCGTGTCTGAAATTATCTCGTAGGGAAGGTTTTTCTCGTGAAGGATGCCTGCCAGAGCCTTAATATCGCTGACCCTGACGCGGACGCATTTTCTGCAGGCCGCTTCCAGCTCCGCCGCGCTTATTTCCTTTACCATGCGCCCCTTGTCTATGAATCCGTAGTGAGTCGCCAGTCTGGAAAGCTCATCCAGTATGTGGCTTGATATCAGCACCGTTATCTGCTTTTCTCTGTTAAGCTTCAGTATAAGCTCTCTTATCTCAACTATCCCCTGAGGGTCCAGCCCGTTTACCGGCTCGTCAAGCACCAGCAGGTCCGGATTCTGGGCCAGGGCCATGGCTATGCCCAGCCGCTGCTTCATTCCCAGGGAGAAGTTTTTAGCCTTTTTCCTTCCTGTGTTCTCAAGGCCCACAAGACTCAGAAGCTCGGGTATGGTCTTAAAGGAAGGCATTCCCAGAAGCCTGTACTGGGTTTTCAGATTGTCCTCCGCCGACATGCTCATATACAGGGAAGGAGTCTCTACTACCGCTCCCATTCTTCTTCTGACCCTTCCTATCCCGGGACTTGTCCCGGAGGTCCCGTAAATAAAATACTCTCCCGCCGAGGGCTTTTGAAGGCCGCACAGAATCCTTATAAACGTAGTCTTTCCCGCTCCGTTCTTTCCCACAAATCCGTAAACAGCCCCCTTGGGCACATTTATGGAAAAGTCGCTCAGGGCTTTAAAATGCCCGTAGCTTTTACAGAGGCCACGGGCTTTTACAATATAATCCATAAAAATCTACCTCCTTTTCTTTTCCGCTCCATAATATACCCTGAGGGTTAAGGAAGCGGTTAAGAAAAGAGTTAAGAAACAGTTAAAATATTATTCTTCCTTCATTTTAAATCCCACGCCCCAGACTGACTCTATAGGGTCTCCGCCTCCGGCGCGGCGCAGCTTGCTTCTGAGATTGCTCACGTGAACCTTAAGGGAGCTTTCCGTACAGTCGGGAGTATCTCTGCTGACTCTGTCCAGTATGGCTGATCTGGTCATTACCCGGGAAGGATTTTCCATAAGAAGCCGCAGTATGGCCAGCTCCGTCCTCGTAAGCCTGACAGCCTCCCCGCCGCAGCTGACTTCTCTTGAGGCGGCGTCAAGCCGTATGTCTCCCAGTATAAGGGGCCCATCCTTTTTCCGCGCCTCCGCCTCTCTCAGCCGGACCGATATTCTCGCCAGAAGCTCTCTCGTATCAAAGGGCTTTGTCACATAGTCGGCCGCGCCTTCCTTTAAAAGCTCCACCTTGCTGTCAATATCCCCTCTGGCGCTTACTACTATAACAGGGACACCCTTAAGGGAATCCAGCAGCTGCTCTCCCGAAAGTCCGGGAAGCATAAGATCCAAAAGAGCCAGGTCGGGCCTTTCTCTTTCCAGAAGAAGGGCCGCCTCTGTTCCCGAGTAGGTCCGCATAACGCCGTATCCCTCCCGTGTGAGAACCTCCTCCAGCATATTTCCTATATGAACGTCATCATCTATTACGAATATCCGCTTCATAATTCATCACCTGACCGTATTATATCGGCGCGGCGAAATAAAATCAAGGGGAGCCGGGAGTTTGACACCTAAAATCAGAAAAAGAGGCTGAAAGCGTTGCAAACACTTAATTTTTTTGTCAAACTTTCGATTTTAGTATTGCGTCTTTTAGCGTCTTGTGATATAATATAAACAAGTTTGTGCTTTGATCGGAGGTGCGGATATGAGAATCAGAACCGCTAAAACAAAAAACGGCAGGCTCTTTTACGTCATCAAAACATATTATGATTCCCACGGCGTTGAACATACCGTAACGGTTGAAAAACTGGGAAATGAAAACGATATCAAAGCACGAACAGGAAGGGATCCTGACAAGTGGGCAAAAGAGTATGTCGCAAAACTCAACGAAGAAGAAAAAAAGCAGAATGCTGATGTGACTCTTTCCTTTTCCCAAACAAAGTTGTTAAGCAAAGAACATATCTACGAATACAATTCCGGCTACCTCTTCCTCCAAAAAATATACTACGAACTCGGACTGGATAAAATCTGCAGACAGGTTGCAAAGCGACATTCCTTCCAATACGATCTCAACAGTATTCTCTCTCGCCTTTTATATGGCAGAATTCTTGAACCATGCTCTAAAAAAGCTACGTTTGAGTATTCTAAGAGCCTTCTGGAAAAGCCAAACTTCGAGGCTCATCACGTATATCGCGCCCTTGACGTTTTATGCGACGAATCAGACTTCATCCAGCAGCAGCTTTACAAAAACAGTTTCGTATATGGAAATCGCAACACAGGAGTCATTTACTATGATTGCTCTAATTTTTTCTTTGAAATCGAGCAGCAGGACGAAGAGGGACTTCGCAAATTCGGTAAAAGCAAGGAAAACAGGCCGCTGCCTATCGTTGAGATGGGGCTGTTTATTGATCGTGATGGAATACCTCTGGGAGTTTGTATCGATCCGGGCAATACCAATGAGCAGAAAACACTCAAACCCATAGAACAGCGAATCATATCAGAATATGGAATGTCAAAGTTCATCGTATGCACCGACGCAGGGCTTGCGTCTAAAGCCAATCGTAAGTTCAACAGCATAAATGACAGAGCATTCATTGTCACAAGTCCCATTAAGAAGCTTAAGAGCGAACTAAAGGAATGGGCTCTGTCACCGCAAGGGTGGTACATTAGTGATGGAAACAGAAGAAAAAAGTATGATATTTCAAAGCTGATAACAGGTGATATCGATGAGAAGACACAGCAGACTTTCAATGACACAGTATTTTACAAGGAGCGCTGGGTAGATCAGGGAAGTTTCGAAGAAAAACTGATCGTAACATTCTCACTAAAATATCAGCATTATCAGCGTTCTATACGCAATGGTCAGATTGGGCGAGCAAGAAAAGCCATTGATAACGGAACAGCCAAAGCAAAAAAGTACAACCAAAACGATTACAGAAGATTCGTGGAAAAGACTGCTGTTACCGATGACGGCGTGATTGCAGAAAATGCCCTCTTTTCCATTAACACAACGCGGATAGAGGAAGAAGAAAAATACGATGGATTTTATGCACTAAGTACCAACCTTGATGATGATCCAAGGCAAATCGTCAAAGTCAATCATCGGAGATGGCAGATAGAGGAATGCTTCCGCATCATGAAGAGTGAATTCAAAGCAAGGCCTGCCCATGTCAGCACAGATACAAGGATAAAAGGTCATTTCCTCACCTGTTATCTGGCATTAGTGCTTTATCGATACTTAGAGAAAAGGACCGGAAACAAATACACATGTGAGCAGCTGATATCAACGCTTCGAGGCATGCATATGCGGGAAGTGGTCGGTGAGGGATACCTTCCTTCATACACAAGAACTGATATCACAGATGAACTTCATGAAACCTTCGGTTTCAGAACGGATTATCAGATCATTACATCTCAAAGAATGAAGAAAATCATCAAATCCAGCAAAGACAGAAATCTGACACGCAAAAAATGATAAATTACAAAATCCTTTAAACCTAATTATTTCAATCGGTCTAAAGGATTTTTTGCTGTTTTACTGTCAAATTCGGGATAGAATATATGAGCAAACAAGTAAAATTTATAAAAATCTGACAATTCCGTGAAAGAAACGGAGCTCCCTGGCGGCGGAATTTACTTTTATGTTTTTTTTATATGCAATGCATTTTTAATGGGAAATATGGTATAATCCATATATCTGGAACAGGGAGGCATGTAAATGATAAATTTACAGGACTATAAGAAGATACACTGTATTGGGATAGGGGGGATCGGACTTTCCGCTGTGGCGGAGATTCTGATTTCCCAGGGATATGAAGTATCCGGATCGGATATGAGGGAAAGCGAAATAACGGAAAAGCTTATTAAGGATGGAGCAAATATATATCTCGGCCATAGAGCGAAGAACGTAGAGGGAAAAGACCTGATAATATATTCTTCGGCAGTGGGAGCGGACAACCCGGAGCTGGCAAGAGCTGAGGAGCTGGGAATACCGGCTGTTACAAGAGCTCAGGCCCTGGGGGCTCTCATGGAGAAGTATGATAACAGTATAGCCATATCGGGAACCCACGGAAAAACTACGACGACCTCTATGGTTTCTTTAATATTGAAAAACTCTCACAGGGAGCCTACAATCCTGGTGGGAGGAAACCTTTCCGAAATAAACGGCAACGTGTACGTGGGAAAAAGCAGGTATTTTGTTACAGAGGCCTGCGAGTACATGGACAGCTTTCTTAATCTCAAGCCCAGCATAGAAATCATACTCAATATAGATTCGGATCATCTGGATTATTTTAAGGATGTGGATCATATAGCCAATTCCTTCAGAAAGTTCGCAAGGCTGGTGCCGGGGAACGGCGCGGTCATAGCCTATGACGCCAATCCCTTTGTTAAAAGCGTAATAGAGGATGTGCCCAACGCCATAACCTTCGGCCTTAATGAAAGCTGCGACTACTATGCCAGCGATATAGAGTTTAACGGAGAAGGGATGCCCAGGTTCGCTGTAAATCACGGAGGAGGAAGGCTCTGCGACATAGAGCTTTCAATACCGGGAGAGCATAATATACTCAACGCCCTGGCCTCCTTTGCCTGCTGCCATATACTGGGCCTTGAGCCGGAGGAGATAGTCGGCACTCTCGAGGAATACAAGGGTACTCAGAGAAGGTTCGATGTTCAGGGCACCACATATACGGGAATAAAGATCATAGATGATTACGCCCATCATCCTACGGAGATAAAGGCAACTCTGGCGGCTGTCAGAAATATGAAGCACAATAAGCTGTGGTGCCTTTTTCAGCCTCATACCTATACGAGGACCATGGCTCTTCTCGATGATTTCGCCGTGTCCTTTAAGGAGGCCGACAAGGTGGTGCTGGCGGAGATATACGCGGCCAGGGAAAAGAACATATACAAAATAAGCTCAAAGACCCTTATGAACAAAATAAAAGAAGCCGATCCTTCAAAGGATGTTTATTTCTTCAAGGATTTTGAAGAGATAGCTAACTTCGTGTATAATAACGCGGAGGAAGGGGATCTGGTTATAACCATGGGAGCCGGAGATATATATAAAGTAGGGGAAATGATACTCGAAAAGGACAGGAAATTTTAGGAGGAATATTTTATGGATTTTCAGGAATACGAGGCGGCCAGAAAAAAACGGATAGAGAAGGTCCTGGCATATACGGAGAAAGGCGTCCGCTTTATAGATCCGGAAACGGCTTATATAGATGAAGATATTGAAATAGGCAGAGGAACGGTAATATATCCCGGTGTGGTGCTTGAGGGAAAGGTGACCATAGGAGAAAACTGCGTAATAGGGCAGAATACCAAAATAAAGGATTCCTCCATAGGAGACGGGACTTCTGTGGAAAGCTCATTTATACTTGAGAGCAGCGTGGGAAGGGACACTAAAATAGGCCCTTTCGCCTATCTCAGACCGGGCAGTGAAATAGGAAACGGATGTAAGGTGGGAGACTTTGTGGAAATAAAAAATTCCAAAATGGGAGACGGAGCAAAGGCTTCCCATCTTACTTATGTAGGGGATTCGGATGTAGGGCAGAAGGTAAATCTGGGATGCGGTGTCATATTCGTAAACTATGACGGAAGCAAAAAGTACCGCTCTGTAGTGGAAGACGGGGCGTTCATAGGGTGCAACACAAACCTCATATCGCCGGTCAAGGTGGGGAAGAGCGCCTATGTAGCCGCCGGAAGCACGGTAACCTCCGACGTAAAGGACGGAGCGTTGTATGTCTCCAGGGCAAAGGGCAGGTCTCTGGAAGGCTGGGTTGAAAAAAGAGGCATTTTAAAAAAGTAACGCCGGCGTGAAAGGAAAGTTGAGGTAGGAAAAACAGATGAAAAACAGCGCATTTTCAAACTACAAGGTATTTGCGGGCAACTCACACCTGGAGCTTGCCGAGGAGATCGCCTCCATAATGGGAAAACCTCTTGGAAGGGCAACGGTAAACAAGTTCAGCGACGGAGAAATATCGGTAAACCTCTGGGAATCGGTCAGAGGAATAGACTGCTACATAGTTCAGTCCACATGCAGCCCCGTAAACGATAATCTCATGGAGCTGCTGATTATGATAGACGCCATGAAGAGAGCGTCGGCAGGAAGAATAAACGCGGTAATTCCTTACTACGGATACGCCAGGCAGGACAGAAAGGCAAAGGCAAGAGACCCGATAACAGCCAAGCTGGTAGCTGATCTTCTCATGGCGGCGGGGGCGGACAGAGTAGTGACCATGGACCTTCACGCGGCTCAGATACAGGGATATTTCAACATACCTGTGGATCATCTAATAGGTATGCCTATACTCACGAAGCACTTTATAAAGGAAAGCATGGAGAACGTAGTTATCGTATCTCCGGATCACGGCAGCGTTACGAGAGCCAGAAACATGGCTCAGCCCCTTAACGCGCCCATAGCCATTGTGGATAAAAGAAGGCCTGAGCCTAACAAGAGCGAGATAATGAACATAATAGGCGATATAGAAGGAAAGAACTGCATACTTGTAGACGATATGATAGATACGGCGGGAACCATAACCAACGCGGCCAATGCTCTCAGGGACATGGGAGCGGCGAGCGTAAGGGCATGTGCCACTCACGCGGTTCTGTCGGGACCGGCCATAGAGAGAATAGAAAGCTCAGCCATAGAGGAGCTCATCCTCCTGAACACTCTTCCTGTTCCGGAAGAGAAGAAGATCAGCAAGATGAAGATACTTTCGGTAGCCCCTCTCTTTGCCGAGGCTATGACAAGGGTATTTACAAACGGATCCATAAGCAAGCTTTTTGACTGACGGAGAGCATGGAAAAGAATATGTTTATAATAGCGGGGCTGGGAAATCCCGGCAGAAAATTCGAAAAGACGAGGCATAATATGGGGTTTGCCGCTGTTGACATCATAGGAGAAAACTACGGAATAAAAATAAACAGGCTCAAGCATAAGGCTCTGGTGGGAGACGGGTTAATCTCCGGCCGGAAGGTTCTTCTTGTAAAGCCTCAGACCTATATGAATCTCAGCGGCGAGTCTCTGGCCGAAATAGTCGGCTACTACAATGTACCCATGGAGAATCTTATTGTCATATACGATGATATGGATTTGGCGTCGGGAGACCTTCGCATAAGAAAGAAGGGCAGCGCCGGCAGCCATAACGGAATGAAATCTGTAATATACAGTCTTGGATCAGAGGAATTTCCCAGAATACGAATAGGAATAGGAAAGACAGACGGCTCCAGGTGGAAAAGCTTTGTGACCGGCAGGCCTTCAAAAGAGGAAAGGGAGCTTCTTTCGGAGGCTGCGCGCAGAGCCGCGGAGGGAGCGGCCTGTATAGTGGACAAAGGCATAGACAGGGCTATGAACGAATATAATGTAAGGAATAAATCTTCAGGGAAGGAAGAAAGTGACTGAAAAGGGAATGATAAACATAACAGGCGCGGCTGAAGGAAGGATAGCGCCTATAGCGGCAGAGATAATAAAAGAAAAAAAAGGTCAGAGCTTAATTGTGGTCTCAACCTACAACAGGGCGAGACGACTGGCGGCTGACCTTTCTTTTTTTACAGGAAAAGCGCCCTATGTACTGCCTCCGGAGGACGGAACATTTATGCAGTACGAGGCCAGAAACAACGACGATCTTATGGAAAGACTCAAAATACTATGCGCCGTAAGCAGGGGAGAGGAGTGTACGGTTATAGCTCCTGTTACGGGAGCCGTAAAGAAGCTTCCTCCAAAGGAAGTGTTTGAGGACAGCAGGCTTCTTATAAAAAGAGGCGGGGATATATCTCCCGAGGAAACGGCCAGAAGGCTTTCCTTTATGGGCTACGAGCGGGCTCAGCTGACGGAGTCAAGGGGCGAATACAGCGTCAGGGGAGAAATCATAGACGTTTTCCCTCCTGACAGCGACAGGCCTTACAGAATAGAGCTCTTTGACACAGAGGTGGATTCAATAAGGACCTTTGATCCTGATTCACAGAGGTCTCTGGAAGCTCTGGAGGAGGTGTCTTTATACCAATGCTCTCAAATAGTCAGGGACAGTGAAATCTTCAGAAAAGCCGGTGAAAAAATAGAAAGAGCCTACGAGAGGCAGATAAAGAAAATAGAGAAGAAAGAGGGGAACAGCGAAAGGGTACACAACCTGAGACAGAGAAAGGAACAGCTTCTGGAATACACCGGGAGCATGATAAATATACAGTATCTTGAAAATTTTACGGATTATTTCTATGAAGAAACCATGTATATATGGGATTATATGGAGAAGCCTCTTCTGTTTATAGACGATCCTGCCAGAATACTGGAAACCCTGGAGCTTTACGAGAAGGAAAGGGCTGACGACATAGAGGCGCTGTTAAGCGACGGCAGGGCCATTGGAGAAGATTTCAGAGACCTTTCGGGAAAGGAAGACTTTTTCAGGCTTTATGAGAAGGAGGGGTATATATTCACACCATTCGCGGGGACCATAAAGAACGCGCCTTATCTTAAAAAGCTGATAAACGTAAACAGCAGAGCCACTCCGGTATTTAACGGCAGAATGGATGTTCTGCGGGATGAGCTTAAGGATTATGTAAGAAGAGGCTACAAAGTAACCATTGTATGCGGCAGCAGAGAGCGGGAAGAAAACATTAAGGAGTTTCTCACAAGAGAGGAGCTTCTGGGAAAGGTCCGGCTGAAAGAGGGAGCCATAACGGCGGGAATGGAGTTTCCCGATAAAAAGATATGCTACATATGGGAAGGCGATATCTTCGGAAGCAGGAGAAAGACAAGAAGGAGAAGGAAAAAGGCAAAAGGGCAGCAGATCAAAAGCTTTGCCGATGTACAGAAGGGAGATTATGTTGTACATGAGAGCCACGGCATAGGCAGGTTCATGGGAATAGAACAGCTTGTGGTACAGGGCGTTAAGAAGGATTACCTTAAGGTGAAATACGCCGGGGAGGATTCTCTCTACATACCTGTAGACCAGCTTGGAATGCTCCAGAAGTACGTTGGCGGAGAAGGCGTAACTCCCAAGCTCAATAAGCTTTCCGGAAGCGAATGGAAGAACGCCAAGGCCAAAGCAAAGGCTGCCGTGGATGATATGGCGGAGGAGCTCATAAAGGTATCCGCGGCCAGGATGAAGGAAAAGGGCTACGCGTTTTCAAAGGATACGGTCTGGCAGGCGGAATTTGAAAGCAGCTTTCCGTATACGGAGACAGAAGATCAGCTCAGGTGTACCGAGGAGATTAAAAAGGACATGGAAAGAGAGGTCCCCATGGACAGACTCCTCTGCGGAGACGTGGGCTTCGGCAAGACAGAGGTGGCGGCGAGAGCTCTTTTCAAATGTGTTGCCGACGGCAAACAGGCGGCGGTGCTGGTGCCTACCACACTTCTGGCCAATCAGCATTATTATACACTTAAGGACAGATTCGAAAGATTTCCCTTTAAGGTGGAGATGCTTTCCAGATTCAGAACAGCCTCTCAGCAGAAAAAAATAATCGAAGAAATAAAAAAGGGATCCGTAGATCTTGTAATAGGGACCCACAGACTTCTCTCAAAGGATGTGGTTTTCAGGGATCTGGGGCTGCTGGTCATAGACGAGGAGCAGCGATTCGGAGTAAAGCACAAGGAAAAGATAAAGCAGCTGAAGCATAATGTAGATGTCCTGACCCTTTCGGCAACGCCGATTCCAAGAACTCTCCATATGTCCCTTTCGGGAATAAAGGAGATGAGTCTTATAGAAGAGCCTCCTGAGGACAGGTATCCTGTTCAGACATATGTTATGGAGCAGGAGGATTTCGTAATAAGAGAGGCCATAGAAAAGGAGCTTTCAAGGGGAGGACAGGTCTATGTGCTCAACAACAGAATAGAGAACATAGAGGAAACCGCCAGAAGAGTGGAAGCTCTCGTTCCGGAGGCTGAGGTGGTTATCGGCCATGGAAGGCTGAGGGAAAGCGAGCTCGAGGATATAATAATGGACTTTTCCGAGAGAAGGTATAATGTACTGGTGGCCACAACCATAATTGAAGCCGGTACCGATATTCCCAATGTGAACACCATGATAATACTTGACGCCGACAGATTCGGCCTGTCCCAGCTTTACCAGCTGAGGGGAAGGGTAGGCAGATCCAGCAGGATGGCATACGCCTATCTCATGTACAGGAAGGATAAGAGCCTGAGCGAAATAGCGGAAAAGAGACTGAGAGCCATAAAGGACTTTACGGAGTTCGGGTCAGGCTTTAAAATAGCTATGAAGGATCTTGAGCTTCGTGGAGCGGGAAATATACTTGGAACAGAGCAGTCAGGACATATGCTGAGCGTAGGCTACGAGCTTTACTGCAAGATGCTTGAGGAAGCAGTCCAGCGGGCGAAGGGCGAAGAGCCTCTTCCTCAGATGGAGGAGACTGCCTTCAGTCTGCCGATATCGGCCATAATACCTGAAGGGTATATAGAAAACGAGGTTCTGCGGCTTCAGATGTATAAGAAGATCGCCGTAATAGAAAGCGATGAGGAGGAGCTGGAGATAACAGACGAGCTCCTGGACAGATTCGGAGACATTCCAAAGGAAACCCTTAACCTTATAAAGATATCGAAGATCCGCTCCATGGCGGGGAAAATGGGAATCAAGGAGATCCTTCAGCAGGGATACAGGATAATATTCAAGCTCTGGGAAAACGTGAAGCTTTCGGAGAGTATGATGGCGGCCCTTATAGGAAAGTACGGCGAAAGGCTGATGGTAAACGGAGGACGGGATCCTTTCATAAGGCTGACTGTAGGAAGAGAAGAGCCTGTAAAGGCCATAGAAGCCTTTCTGAGGACAGCCCTGTCCGAGAGAAAAGTCAACTGACCCGGCCGCCTGCTTAGGAGAGATTATGATTACAATTGAAAGGGTCCATGAAATACTGGACAGGATAGCCTGTGAGCTGCCGGAGGAATTTTACAGAGAGCTTAACGGAGGAATACTTCTGCTGCCGGAAGCTGTGGAAAGTCCCGACTCAGAAGACGGAGACCTTTTTATCATGGGAGAATATGTCGAGGATCCCTCTATGGGAAGGATGATATACATATATTACGGCTCCTTTGTTGAGGTGTTGGGAAATATCGGCGAGAAAGAGCTGGAGGAGGAGCTGAGAGAAACCCTTTACCATGAGTTTACCCATCATATGGAGTCCCTGGCGGGAGAGAGGGGACTTGAAATAGAGGATGAGAGGAAGCTGGCGGATTACAGAAGGAGGAAGAAATGATAAAAGCGCTTGTAACTGCCCCAAGAGGGCATATGGGAAGCCTCATAGTGAAGGCTGCCTGGGAAAGAAAGGATATAGAGGTAGCGGCGGCTGTAGGGACGCCGGGAAGAGATTATATAGGAAAGGATTCGGGAACAGTGGCGGGTCTTGGAAGAGAGATTGACGCGCCTGTGTACGATGACATTGAAAAGGCTATAGAAAAATGCCATATAGTAATTGACTTCTCCACGGTGGAGCTTTCCATTAAGGTGCTGGAAAGCTGTCTGTCCCACGGAAAAGCGTTTTTATGCGGGACCACGGGATTTGATGAAAGCCAGACAAATGCCATACTGGAGGCGGGGAGGTCGATCCCTGTAATGAAGGCGGCCAACACCTCCTATGTGGTCAGCGTAATGAGAAAGCTGCTGGGAGAAGCAGCTCTGAAGCTGGGAAGCAGATGCGGCATAGAGATAATCGAGATGCACAGCCAGACAAAGAAAGACGCTCCCAGCGGCACAGCCATAGAGCTTGCCGAGGAAATGGCGTCATGGGCGCCTGACAAAAAGTATGAAGACATAGCCTTTCACTCTGTAAGAGCGGGAAACACACCCAGCACCCACAGAGTCATATTCGGCTGCATGGGAGAAAGACTGGAAATCTCCCACGACGCCTACGACTGGGAATGCTATGCTCTCGGGGCATGTGACGCGGCGGTTTTTCTGGCGAGGCAGCCTGCGGGAGTATATACAATGGATGACCTTATAGAGTCGGAGGTATAGGAGCTTTACAGGATAAATCAGAGGCGGGGCCTGCAGAGACGGGAGCCCGTCTTTTTTTCTGCCCTTAATATGAAGACCGCAGAAGAGAGGCGCAGCAATGCCCGAATTGCATTTTTGCACTGAATTTGCCAGGAAAAGGACGGATATCTTTTAATTGACGGCAACATCATAAAGGGGGTTATACCTGCGGAGCAGTGGCGGGATAATATGGCCGATGAGGTGCTGAATTATGAAGACGGCTTTTTAATGCCGGGCTTCAACGATTATCATGTGCATATGGCCATGGCCGCCATGATGGAATACTTTGGGACGGTGAGAGCAACAGCTGATGAGGAAGAGGCAGCCAGGTATCTCTATGAAAGAAACAAGGACAGAGACAAGGACCGGTGGATTTTAGGCGGAGCCTGGGATCATTTTATATGGCCGGGTCAAAAGCTCCCGTCCAAGGAGTCCCTGGACAGGTATTTCCCTGATACCCCTGTGTTTTCCCTTAACAAGGAGTGCCATGGAGCATGGCTTAACAGCGAGGCTCTCAGAAGGTTTAACATTACCGCTGACACACCTGATCCGCCTAACGGAGAATATTTCCGCTATGAAAAGGGCGAGCCTACCGGCTATATTCACGAGGGAGCGGTAGCGCCTCTTCTCAGACAGATTTTCGACAGGATATCAGACGAGGAAATAGCTGATTTTACAAGGGCCTTCGCGAAGATGGCCAACAGCCTGGGCGTGACTTCGGTTGCGGATCTGCCTCTGTACAGTATTTTAAGGGAGGACGCCTACAGAAGGCTTCAGGAAAAGGGAGATCTGACCATAAGAGTTAATTTTTCCGTAGGGATGATGGAGGATAACGAGAAGATAGAGGCTATGAGGAAGGAATTCACAGGTCCCATAGTCACCTTTAACGGTGTTAAGGAGTTTCTGGACGGAACGCCTATGCGGCATACGGGATTTCTTGTGGAGCCTTACGCGGGATTCGGAATTATGTATGTTGTAGTATTTCTTCCTTTTTACGGAAAAACTCTGCCTAACGTCAAGGTGGCCGCCTACGGTCAGATACTGGGCGTCGCCCTCTTCTGCGTCACTACGCTGTTTGTAATGCTGGCCATGTTTGCCAACATAGAGCTTATGTCTGAGGTATTCTGGCTCTGGCGACAAATCTCAGCTCGGCATTCGGCGCATTTTTCGCCATTATCATTATGTTTGGAATCTACTCCTCGGCAGTACCGCTTCTCTACGGGCCGGCGATCAGATTCGTGGACGAAAAGAAGGCCTCGGGAAAGATCGTCATGTTTGTGCTGGCAATGATCGGAGCATTTATTCCTCTGTTCCTTCCGTATAATGAGCTTATGAACATTATTTATACAGCCAACGGATATATAGGAATTATTTTCATAATTCTTGTAGCTGTCAGAGTAATACTGCGTTTTTCGGGAAAGGACAAGAAACTGAAAAAAGCCGATAAAAACGAGTGAACATGAAAGGAACAACCAGGCAGCCGGTCTGAAAATATACGGAACACGGATTTTTGAAAAAGGCAAAAGCCCTTGACTTTTCAATACTCAGCATATAAAATGACAGAGTATGAAACTCAATATCGCGGCTGTGATGAAGACAGTAGCCCCGCTTAAGATCCTTACAGAGAGGTGGCCCCAGGCTGAGAGGACACCGGTGCGGCGGAAGGTGAAGATCACTTCTGAGCCGGACACTTTAAGAGAGATGGGATGATGGTCCCATAACTAGGGTGGTACCGCGGTTTATAATCGTCCCTAACGCTTGTTAGGGACGTTTCATTTTACAGGGAAAGATTCACCATGAAAGGAAAGATTTGAAATGATCAAGAATTTGTCTGAAAGACCTATAGCCGAGCATCAGATGGAGCAGGCGGAGGCCTGGGAAAAGGAGGATCTGCTGGGCAAGTGCATAAGCACCAGAGAAGGAATGCCTTCCTTTATATTCTATGAAGGACCTCCTACGGCAAACGGAAGACCCGGAATACATCACGTTATAGCCAGAACCCTCAAGGATTCCGTGTGCAGATACAAGACAATGAGAGGGTATGCCGTAAAGCGTAAGGCAGGCTGGGATACCCACGGCCTCCCTGTGGAGATCGAGGTGGAAAAGCAGCTTAACATGAGCGGCAAGCAGGATATTGAAAAGTACGGTATAAAGGAATTTAACGAAAAGTGCAGAGAGTCTGTTTTCACATATGAGAGCATGTGGAGAGAGATGACAAAGAGAATGGGTTATCTCATAGATATGAATAATCCCTATATTACGCTGGACAATGATTACGTGGAGTCCCTCTGGTGGATAATCAAGGAGTTTTTCAAGGCTGACATGATATACGAGGGACACAAAATACTGCCGTACTGTCCTAGATGCGGGACGGGACTGGCTTCTCACGAGGTGGCACAGGGATATAAGGAGGTTAAGGTAAATACCATAACGGCGAAGTTCAAGAGAAAGGACGCCGACGAGTATTTCCTGGCCTGGACCACTACCCCGTGGACTCTCGCGTCAAACGTATCCCTTACAGTAGGCCCTGACGTGGACTATGTAAAGGTGAAAATGACGGCAGGCGACGAAGAGGGCAGCGTATTTTACGTGGCAAAGGTTCTTGCCGACAAGGTTCTGGGAGCCGGGAACTATGAGATAATAGAAGAAATGAAGGGAAAGGATCTGGAGTATGTTGAGTACCAGCAGCTTATGCCTTTCATAAAGCCTGACAAAAAGGCCTTTTACGTTACATGTGCCGATTACGTTACCGTCGAGGATGGCACAGGCATAGTACACACGGCGCCTGCCTTTGGTGAGGACGACTATAACACGGGAAGAAGATACGGACTTCCTGTAGTAAATCCCGTAGATGAGCAGGGCCGGTATACGGAAACTCCGTGGGCAGGAAGATTCGTTATGGAAGAGGGCCTCGACATAGATATAATCAAATGGCTGGCGGGAGAAAACAAGATCTTCGCCAAGGAAAAGATGGAGCATAATTATCCTCACTGTTGGAGATGCGGCACTCCTCTCATATATTATGCCAAGCCAAGCTGGTATATAGAGATGACAAAGCTGAAGGATCAGCTGGTGGCAAACAACAATACGGTAAACTGGTTCCCTGACTTTGTAGGCGAAAAGAGGTTCGGCAACTGGCTTGAGAACGTCAACGACTGGGCCATATCGAGAAACAGGTACTGGGGGACGCCTATACCTATATGGAGATGCGAATGCGGACATCTTGAATGCGTGGGAAGCAGAGGAGAGCTGGCGGAAAGGGCCGTTGAGGACATAGACGACACCATAGAGCTTCACAGACCTTATGTTGACGATGTTCATATAAAGTGCCCCGTATGCGGCAGGACCATGAGCAGAATCCCCGAGGTAATGGACTGCTGGTTTGACAGCGGAGCCATGCCTTTCGCACAGCAGCATTATCCTTTTGAAAACAGCGAGAACTTCGATGAAGAGCTTTTCCCCGCGGATTTCATATGTGAAGGCATAGACCAGACGAGAGGCTGGTTCTATTCTCTCATGGCCATATCCACATTCCTAAAGGGCAGAGCCCCTTATAAAAATGTTCTTGTAAATGACCTTATACTGGATAAGAACGGAAAGAAGATGAGCAAGTCAAAGGGCAATACAGTTGATCCATTTGAGCTTTTTGACAAGTACGGGGCTGACGCCACAAGGTGGTATCTCCTTCACGTTTCACCGGCATGGTCTCCTACGAAATTCGATGAGGAGGGGCTTATAGAGATAGTGAGCAAGTTCTTCGGAACTCTGAAAAACGTATATAACTTCTTTGCTCTCTATTCAAACCAGGATAAGCTGGAGCCCAAGTCCCTTAAGGTCCCTTACCATGAGAGGCCGGAGCTGGACAGATGGATAATATCAAAATACAACAGGCTCATAAAAGAGGTTACGGAGGATATGGACAGATACGATCACATGAAATCCGTAAGGAAAATACAGGAATTTGTTACTGAGGATCTTTCCAACTGGTATATAAGAAGGGCCAGAAGAAGATTCTGGGGAGAGGAGATGGATGACGACAAAAGGTCTGTATACGCCACCACCTATGAAGTGCTGACAGGCGTTTCACAGCTTATCGCTCCTTTCGCTCCATTCCTTTCAGATGAAATGTATCAGAACCTTACAGGTGAGGAATCGGTGCACCTTTCCTTCTTCCCTGAGGCTGACGAAGACCTTATAGATGAGAGGACGGAAGAAAGGATGGATCTTGTAAGAGATCTGGTAGGCCTGGGCAGAGGTGAAAGAGAAAAGGAGAGAATAAAGGTAAGACAGCCTCTCTCAAGTATGCTGGTGGACGGAAAGTACGAGGCCGTAATCGGAGATCTTACGCCTCTTATGATGGAAGAGCTTAATATTAAGAAGGTAATCTTCGAAAAGA
This sequence comes from Candidatus Allocopromorpha excrementigallinarum, assembly GCA_018714925.1. Classification (GTDB taxonomy): domain Bacteria; phylum Bacillota; class Clostridia; order Peptostreptococcales; family Anaerovoracaceae; genus Lentihominibacter; species Lentihominibacter excrementigallinarum. The sequence goes on along the minus strand of DVMP01000003.1, from coordinate 2,129 downwards.
ACCTGGACCAGTATATGAACTACACTCTCAAGCCTAATTTCAAGGTGGCGGGACCTGTGCTGGGCAAGAGCATAAAGGCCTTCGGACAGGCTCTTGCGGCCGCTGATCCGGGAGAAACAGTCTCACGGCTTGAGGCTGACGGAAAGCTCACCATGAGCCTCGGCGGGGAAGAGACTGAAATAACAAAGGATATGGTAGATATAAAGATAACGGCCAAAGAAGGCTTTGCCGTCGCCATGGAAAACAACGTGTTTACAATTCTCGATACTGTGATTACTCCGGAGCTGGCAAAGGAGGGCCTTGCCAGAGAGCTGGTTTCAAAGATACAGCAGATGAGAAAGCAGAAGGACTATGAGATGATGGACAACATCCGCATAGCTATTGACGCTGATGAAGATGTAATGCAGGCGGTGGAAGAATACAGAGACTATATAATGAAGGAAACACTGGCCGTTTCCATAGATGAAGGAAAGAATCTGAAGCCTGTGGATATCAACGGACACGAAACAGGCCTTGACGTGGAAAGGGTGCAGCAATGAGTACGTCCATAGAAAATCTCAGGCGTATAGCCAAAAGAGATGTTAAGGATCACACGGCAATTTTTGATCTTTACGTGGTGGTGGGAAGAGATATAGATTATCTGGCCATAAAATTCGGCATGAATCCTGAGGATATAATGAATCTTCTGGAAGGGTACGGTGAAACCGTATATGCCGACGATACCACGGAAGAAACGGAAAAAATGGAAACCATGCTGGACAGGGTCTATGATCCTTCCGGAAAAGGGAGACTGCCTGATCTTTCAAGACTCCTGGTGGAGGAGTACATCGGTCACTTTTATCCCGGCATCGCTTCTGAAAATCCGGAAAACGACTGGATATGCATAGACGCCTATCTCGACGTGAAGCATCCGGGCTGGAAGGCTCATTTCGGCCAGAAGCGGGATCAGGCGAAGAAAAAAAGAAGGAAGAGCATATTCAGATAGGATACGGGTCTATGAAAGAAAAGAAAAATCTTCAGGGACTTACAGCAGAAGAGCTTAAAAAGTTTGCCGCGGACGCGGGGGAAGCCCCTTTCCGCGGCAGACAGCTTTTTAAGTGGATAAACAAGGGTGAAAAGAGCTTTGAAGGCATGACCGATTTCTCAAAGGAGCTGAGAAGGAAGCTGGAAGACATGGCTTATATAGGCGGAGTTAAGATTCTCCGGATCCAGCGGGATCCTCATGACGGAACCATGAAATTCCTTTTCGGCCTTGAGGATGGTAATTCCGTGGAAGGTGTTTTTATGAAATACAGATACGGAAATTCCTTCTGTGTTTCATCTCAGGCCGGCTGCAGAATGGGATGCACCTTCTGCGCCTCCGCTCTTAAGGGCCTTGCCAGAAATCTCACAGCCGGCGAAATGGCCGATCAGATATACGAAGGGGAAAAGGCGGCGGGAGAGAAGGTGAATCACATAGTGGTCATGGGAACGGGAGAGCCCTTTGACAACTATGATAATCTGAAAAAATTTCTTGAAATTCTTCACCATCCCGACGGTAAAAATATAAGCTACAGAAACATGACCGTATCTACAAGCGGAATTATCCCCGGAATCAGAAAACTGGCAGAAGATTTTCCTCAGGTAAACCTGGCTGTTTCCCTTCACAGCCTCATAGACAGGAAAAGAAGTGAAATAATGCCCGTAAACAGGGCCTATCCTCTGGAGGAGCTTCTTGAGGCTGCCCGTGAATATACCCAAGGGACAGGAAGGCGGATTACCTTTGAATACGCCCTCATAAAGGGACAAAACGACAGCGTAAAAGACGTGGAGCTTATGAAGGAAAGGCTGGCGGGGATCAACTGCCATGTGAATCTTATACCCCTTAACAGAGTTGAGGAAACCGGTCTTTGGGGAAGCGGGAGAAAAAGAGCCGAGGAAATGGCAAAAGAGCTTGAAGCTGCCGGAATAGCGGCTACGGTAAGGAGAGAGCTGGGAAGAAATATAGACGGCGCATGCGGTCAGCTGAGGCTTAAAAAGGAGACCTTAAAGTAAAGCCGATATATTGATTTTTGGTTGCCCTCAATAACAACATAGTGTATAATTGTATTTAATATAAAAGCAAATATGTGTCACATTGAGGAGGGCGT
>DVMP01000039.1 GCA_018714925.1 Candidatus Allocopromorpha excrementigallinarum | reverse complement strand
GTCAAGAAATATAATGTCAAACTGTCCTTTCGCGTTCATCAGCACCTTTCTGTAATCTCCCGCCATTACCTCCGCCTTCTGTCCCGCTCCGCACATTTCTATGTTGCTCTTTATTATTTTCAGACTTTCCCTGGAATTATCCCCGAAGAGACAGCTTTCCGCCCCTCTGCTGAGAGCCTCAAGCCCCAGACTGCCGGTTCCCGCGAAAAGATCCAGTACCCTGCTTCCCCAAAGCTTATCGGCTATTATGCTGAAAAGAGCCTCCTTCACCTTATCGGCCGTGGGCCTCACTGAATTATCCTCAGGCCCCCTGAGTCTCCTTCCCTTGTATTCTCCTGTTATTATACGCATTTAACATCCCTCCGGTGGTTTTCACACATGGTTTTTCACATATTCTAGCACTAAACCGCCCATATATCCACTGTCAAATTAAATAACTGCCGGCAAAATCGAAAAGAGATGCCCGATTACTCTCCGGCATCTCTTTCCCTTTTCTCTTACATTAACTTACTTATCTTCCTGAAAGCTGTTTTTCAGCCATTTCGACCAATTTCTTAGTCATATAGCCGCCTACGTAGCCGTTCTGTCTTGCCGTCAGATTTCCCTTGTCAGTCTGATCGTAGTTAGCAAGACCCAGCTCGTTGGCAACCTCAGTCTTTAAGCTCTTTAATGCAGGCTTTGCGCTTACATTCATCTTTTCCTGTATTGACATTCAATCTCACCTCCTGTACTAATAATTTAACCTGTGAGACTGAAACTATTACATGCAATAATTAGCTCCAATGGCGGCATTTCCCAGCTTTGATTTTTTTAAAGATCAAGGCTTATATTTTCGCCGAAAAGCTTCACCACTCTTTCCCTCAGCCTCCTGTTTTCATCCGATGAAAGCTGAGGATCCTTTTGAATTATGACACCGGCTTCCTCGGCGGTGCGGTTTAAAATCTTCATATGCCTTGCCAGATCGGCAATTCTCAGATCAGGAAGCCCGTGCTGTCTCGTCCCGAAGATTTCCCCCGGACCTCTCAGCCTCATATCCTCCTCGGCTATGAAAAAACCGTCTCCCGAGCTTTCCATTATTCTTCCTCTTTCAAGGGCGATCTGCGAAGACCCTTCCGTTATGAGAAAGCAGTAGGATTTATATTCTCCTCTGCCTACGCGTCCTCTCAGCTGGTGAAGCTGAGCGAGACCGAAGCGCTCCGCGTTTTCTATAACCATTACCGAGGCGTTGGGCACGTTTATCCCCACCTCTATAACAACTGTAGCCACCATTATGTCTGCAGCTCCCTCGTAAAAGCTTTTCATTATTTCGTCCTTCTCGGACTGCTTCATGGCTCCGTGTATAAGGGCCACATTGAAGCCGGAAAACCGTTTCTTAAGCTCCTCTGCCGTTTCCTGGGCTGATCTTGCCTCTATGGAATCCGACTCCTCTATGAGAGGCGCCACCACATATGCCTGCCTTCCCTGCTCAAGCTGCCTTTTTACAAAATCATAGCATTTGTCTCTGTCTGCCGGAGTTAGATTTCTCGTAACCGTTTTCTGTCTTCCTGCGGGAAGCTCATCTATTACCGATACGTCCAGATCACCGTAGAGGACTACGGCCAGAGTTCTCGGAATAGGCGTTGCCGTCATTACGAGTATATTGGGATTTTCCCCCTTTTCACGAAGCTTTATTCTCTGGCTGACGCCGAATCTGTGCTGTTCATCGGTTATAACCAGGCCCAGCGCGGCGAATTCCACCTCAGGCTGTATTATGGCGTGAGTTCCTGTGAGAACCTGAATCCTCCCCTCTTTTATTCCTCTGAGAGTCTCCCGTCTTTCCGCCGCCTTCATGGAGCCGGAAAGAAATCCCACCTCCATCCCAAAGGGCTCAAAAGCCTTTTTAAGCCCCTCAAAGTGCTGCCTTGCCAGAATCTCCGTAGGAGCCATCATAACCGCCTGAAACCCGCTTTTTACCGCCTTGTAAATGGCCGCCTCAGCTACGGCTGTCTTCCCGGAGCCCACGTCTCCCTGAAGCAGTCTGTTCATGGAGGCTTCCCCTTCAAGATCTCTGCTTATCTCCTCTATACATCTTCTCTGAGCCCCTGTCAGCGGAAAGGCCAGTGAGCTTATGTATTCCTCCGTATCGGCCTTCCTTGAAAAGGCAATCCCCTTCCCCTTATTCTCTCCCGCTTTTTTCACGGCCTCAAGACCTGTCTCCATAACCAGAAGCTCATCGAAAATCAGACGGTATCTGGCCTCAAGGAGCCTTTGCTTTTCACCGGGAAAATGTATGTTTTCTATGGCGTAGGAAATACCGCAGAGCCTGTTTCTTCTGATTATTTCCTCAGAGAGGAATTCCTCTGCCTCAGAGGCCATGGACACGGCCTCTTTCTGCCACCTTCTCATTTCCCTCTGGGAAAGCCCCTTTGTAAGAGGATATACGGGAAGTATTCCCTCCTCCTCTTCATCGCCCTTCCAGAATTCCGGATGTACCATCTGCCTTTTGCCGAAATTCGACTGGACTGCTCCGAAAAAGGCGTATTCATCTCCCCTTTTAAATATTCTCCTGAGATATTTTCCGTTAAAAAACACCACCTCAAGAGAGCCGGTGCCGTCTGATATGAGAAGTCTCAGGCGCTGTCTTCCGCCGCGTCTGTATCCGTCATCCATTATTGTGTCGATGCGGCCTTTTATTACCGTCCTTTCTCCTTCCACAGCCTCTCTTATGGAGGCTTTGTTTCTCCTGTCCTCGTAATTTCTCGGAAAAAACAGCAGAAGATCCTCCACAGTGAAAATACCCAGCCTTTCCAGAGCAGCCGCCTTTTTTTCACCTATTCCCTTAAGACTTTTTACGCTTTCCTTAAGACCCATTTATCCGATCACCTCAATGTGCCGCTTGACAATATTTTTCGAAAGTGTCCCCGTCACTATTACAGTGACCTTTGAAGGCCTGAATCCCATTACCTTCTCCATATTCTCATATATGTTATCTATTATTCTTCCCGTGTATTTTTTTATGCTGGCTCCAAAATGTATGACTATATATATGCGTATTTCAACGCCCTTTTCCGTTTCCTTTACGTGTATGCCTCCCGCCTCCTCGTCGTAGAGATTCATCTTTGAGGCTACAGCCGGAACTACGCTTTTGTATTTGCCCTTGTAATTGAGTATCTCAGCCTTTCCGCCGCAGCTTTCCACCGCGTCGGTTACTATTTTGTTTACCACATTATTAGAAAAATGTATTCTGCCAAGCTTTGTTTCTATATCAAACACTCTGCGCTCCTTTAACCATTATCATAAAATTCCCGGTTTTTATTACATTTTATCACACCGGCCGCCATCCTGCACAATTTTTATGGTTTCTTCATATACTGAGTCAGGTGGTTATGTATGAACAGAAATAATTATAAAGGCTGTGTGCCGAGAAA
>DVMP01000038.1 GCA_018714925.1 Candidatus Allocopromorpha excrementigallinarum | reverse complement strand
TCATTGGTAGGTATCAGGAGAATCTTTACCTTTGAGTCCTCTCTGGATATTATCATTTCCTTGCCTCTTACCTTGTTTTTAACCAGGTCAAGCTTTATTCCCAGGTTGCCCAGATCGTTGCATATTATGTCTCTCATGGAAATATCGTTTTCGCCGACTCCCGCTGTGAAAACTATAGCGTCAACGCCGTTCATCTCAGCTATATATGCTCCGATATAGAACCTTACCCTGTGAGCGAAAACCTTGAGGGCCAGAAGAGCTCTTTCATTTCCCTCCTCCGCAGCAGCCTCAATATCTCTGAAGTCGCTTGATACTCCGGATATACCCAGAACACCCGACTTCTTGTTGAGAATCTGGTTCATAACTCCGGGCTCGAGATGCTCCTTTTCTCTTATATATGTTACTATGGCAGGGTCTATGTCGCCGCTTCTCGTTCCCATTACAAGGCCTTCCAGAGGCGTGAAGCCCATGGATGTGTCTATGCACTTTCCTCTCTTTATCGCTGAAACGGAGGCTCCGTTGCCCAGGTGGCATGTTATTATCTTAAGATCGTCAAGATTTACGTTGAGCATGTATGAGGCTCTCTCCGCTACGTATTTGTGGCTTGTTCCGTGGAAGCCGTATCTTCTTACGCTGTACTTTTCATAGTATTCGTAAGGAATAGCGTAAATATATGATTCAGGAGGCATTGTCTGATGGAAGGCGGTGTCGAAAACTCCTACCATAGGAGTATCAGGCATCAGCTCCTGACATGCCGAGATGCCCAGAAGGTTAGGCGGATTGTGGAGAGGAGCCAGCTCAACACACTCCTCAAGAGCCTTTATTACATTGCTGTCAATAAGTACCGAATGTGCGAACTTTTCTCCCGCGTGAACGACTCTGTGCCCTACGGCCCCTATCTCGCTCATATCCCTTATTACTCCGTGATTGCTGTCCACAAGGGCCTCCAGAACATGACCGATGGCGTCCTTGTGATTTTCCATGGGAACCTCAAGACGGAACTTGTCGGCGCCTGTCTTTTCATGGGTTATTACGGAGCCATCCATGCCGATTCTCTCTACCAGTCCCTTACAGAGCAGCACTTCGTTTGTCATATCCAGAACCTGATATTTCAGGGAAGAGCTCCCGCAGTTGATTACCAAAACTTTCATTTAATGTTCCTCCATCTTCAGAAATTATATTTGATTTTTAATGCAGCGATGATATTATACCTCTTGAGCCGTTTATTTTCAAGAGCTTTAGGCATTTTTATCAGCCGCATTTGCTGTATCCGCAGTTTCTGCATATGACGCAGCCGCTCTCATGCTCAAGGCTTCCTCCGCAGTCGGGACAGAAGGCTCCTCCCTCCTTATCCTTTATTTCAGGCGTCGGTTTTATCTCATACGGCATAGGCAGCCAGTTGCCGAGAGCCACCTGCTTCTCATATTCCTGCTCTATAACCCTGGCTATGGCGTCAGGACAGGAGGTGCATTTCATTCCCTGCTGTCTTATGGTGGACGGACACCTTATTCCCCTCAGCTGATCCACTATGGTCTTTACATCCATGCCGCTTCTTAAAGCCACCGACGCCAGCCTTGCGGTGGCCTCGCTCTGGCTTGGACAGCCTCCCGCCTTTCCTGTATTGGTAAAGATCTCACATATTCCCTTTTCATCGTAATTTACTGTAATATAAAGATTTCCGCAGCCTATTTTCACCTTTTCCGTAACGCCTGTCACCACGTCAGGTCGAGGTCTCGGAACTATTCTCGGCTGCTCCGGCGTTTCTTCTCCTCTGTTTACCTTCCCTATGTTGAGAACCTGCTCGTCGCGGCTTCCGTCTCTGTATATGGTTACTCCCTTGCACCCGAGAGAAAAGGCCAGAGTATAAACCTCGGCGACATCCTCTCTTGTAGCGTCGTTGCTGAAATTAACCGTTTTTGACACAGCGTTGTCCGTGGCTCTCTGGAAGGCCGCCTGCATTCGCACGTGATATTCGGGGCTTATATCGTGAGTTGATACGAAAACCCTTCTTATGTCCTCCGGCAGCTCCTTTATGTGGCTTACCGCGCCTTCCTCGGCAATACGTCTCATGAGGGCCTCCGAATAAAGACCTCTCTTTTCCAGTTCCTCCCTGAGAACGGGATTCACCTCAAAGAGCTCAGTTCCGTCCATTATGTTTCTTATGAATACATAGGCGAACACAGGCTCTACTCCCGAGGAGCAGCCTCCTATTATCGAAAGAGTTCCCGTAGGCGCTATGGTTGTTATGGTGCCGTTTCTCTGAGGCTTGTCCTGAGGAAGCGTGCTTTCCTTAAAGAGAGGGAAGGCGCCTCTTGTCTCGGCCAGCTCCCGGGAGGCCTCTCTTCCCTTTTCCGTAATAAATGACATTACCCTTTCTCCCAGCTCAACTGCCTCGTCTGTATTATACGGAATTTTCATCATCAGAAGAGCATCAGCCCATCCCATTACTCCGAGTCCGATTTTTCTGGTCTGTTTCGTCGTCTTTTCTATTTCCTTCAGAGGGTACTTGTTTACCTCTATTACGTTGTCCAGAAAATGAACGGCGTTCTTTACGGTTTTCTCAAGCTTATCCCAGTCAAAGACAGCTTTTCCATCCTGTACTTTAACCATCCGCGTAAGGTTTACGGAGCCGAGATTACAGCTTTCGTGAGGAAGGAGCGGCTGCTCTCCGCATGGATTCGTAGCCTCTATTTCTCCCTGCCCCGGAACTATGTTGTCTCTGTTCAGCCTGTCGAGAAATACTATTCCCGGCTCTCCGTTTCTCCATGCCGCATCCACGATCTTATTGAAAACCATCCTGGCGCTCAGCTTCTTTACCGCCTTTTTCGTATGAGGATCCACCAGATCGTAATTTTCTCCTCTTTCCACAGCCTCCATGAATTTTTCCGTAAGTCCCACGGAAATATTGAAGTTGTTTATAACGTTGTTGTCAGCCTTGCAGTCTATAAATGCCAGTATATCGGGATGATCTATTCTGAGGATTCCCATATTGGCTCCCCGTCTTGATCCTCCCTGCTTTATGGCTTCCGTAGCCATATTAAATACCTTCATAAAGCTTATGGGACCGCTGGCTACTCCCCCTGTCGAATTAACCGTACTGCCCTCCTGCCTTATTCTTGAAAAGGAGAAGCCTGTGCCTCCTCCGCTCTTGTGTATTAAGGCAGCCTGTTTTATCGCCTCGAAAATGGAATCCATACTGTCCTCAACCGGCAGCACGAAGCACGCTGAAAGCTGGCCCAGTTCTCTTCCCGCGTTCATTAAGGTAGGTGAATTGGGAAGAAATTCCAGCTCGCTCATCATATTGTAAAAGGTATCCTCCGTCTTCCTTATATCAGCGTCTCTGTCATGAATTCTGTCAGCCTCCGCTATGGCCGAGGCCACTCTTCTGAACATCCCGTCAACGGTTTCAACAGGATTTCCGTTTTCGTCTTTTTTAAGATATCTCTGCTTTAAAACAGTTTCCGCATTCTTCGTTATCTTCATCTCATCCTCCTCTTTCAAACATCTTACCCGCAGTCCCTTTCATGCAGGCATCCATAGAAAAAAGTGAAGCCTGCCCGTCTTTCAGCAACACTTCACTTTAAACAGGAATACACTACATATTGTATCATATATCAATTCAATGTCAATACTTTGTGCTTTTCTCTTTTCTATTTTTCTATATAAGGAGTGATCACTCTGTCTGAAAAGCTGTAAAGATCTCTGCCCTCTATGAGGTTGTACATATCGGCAGCATGTATATCCGTCTCGATGCTCTTCGCCGCGGAAAGCGCCTCGCCGCTGAGCCGGTTTACATTTGTTATTACCGGGATACGAGCCAGCTCCTCCTTTTTTATAATTCTGAGAAGCTCTCTGCCCTTTTTCCCTGCCGCCAGAACCCGTCCGTAAGGAGTAAAGTCCTCCTCTCCCTTTTTTATTCCCAGCAGAAGAGCCGTAAGCATTCTTTTCACAGCCGCCTCCGTGTATCTCCGGGATACCATGTCCGCCACAAGCTCCATCAGAGAGCCGGCTTTGGCGGCCTCGCGCTTAAGTCTGTGCTCCATACCTTCTCCCACAAAGCGTATTTGAGACAGATCTTTCAGACTGCTTCTCATTATTTCGTATCGAAGGAGCCGGAACATCTTCTCCTCCCTGTCTCCGTGGTTTTTTTCAGCAATATACCTGGCCACAGCCGCGCTCACATACAGCGAAGCCTCTTCCCCCCTGCCCTCTGAAGCCAGTCTTCGTATAGCTCCCGCTCCGGCAAAGCCTGTCTTCTCACAGGCCTCAAAATATCCAGAGCCCTTTCGCTTTACTGTTACCGCTGTAATGCGTCCCCCTTTTCTGTTTATCTCATTTATCCTCTTTAAATATTCCAGAGCCAGTATATTGTTGGGGCTTTTCATCAGACGGGCGTCTTCTCTTCCGATAATTCCTTCCGCCGCTTCGTAAAGGCTTCTCCCAAAGGAAAGACCTTCCTTCATGGAGATTTTTATCATTCTCTTTATTTCCTCTGACTTTTCTCTCAGTGCCTCTGCTGTATATTGAAGCTCCTCTATATCTCCGCTTTCACTGCCAAAGGATATATGGGTCGCTCCCAGTCCCGCCAGTATGTCCACAGCTCCTTCCGCGAAGGAGCTTCCTATGTCGCAGGCCCTTATAAAAGGAAGCTCCACCACAAGATCAAGGCCTTCCTCCACAGCCCACCTGCTTCTTACCCATTTGTCCGCCAGAGCGGCTTCTCCTCTCTGAGTAAAATCGCCGCTCATAACAGCCACGGCATATTCCGCTTCCGTAAGCTCCCTGGATTTTTCAAGGTGATATCTGTGCCCTTTATGAAAGGGATTGTATTCCGCCGTTATTCCCACTACTCTCATAAGGCTATCATAACACAATACAGGCCGCGATAAAAGCAGCCCCCGCCGAAAAAAGACTGTGAGTGAATTTAGTAAGGAGAATGTATCCGAAGGATATTCCCGTTCCCGAGAGCATACTCATGGACTGGCCTGCCACCGAAAGCCCTCCCCAGGAAATCAGGGCGCTGCACATTACGCATTTAGCCGCTTCAGATGCCCTCACGCACTCTGAAACAGCCTCGCAGCCTACAGTCATCTCAAAAAAGCCCTTTGCAAGAGCACGCGTTTCCTGTCCTGGCACAAAGGACAGTCCCCCGCACATATGTATCATATCCGTAAGCCACATGAAAAGCACAATATACGCCAGTATTATTCCCAGTGATTTCAGGGAGGATAATATGGAATCCGTCAGCGACTGCTGTATCCCCTTGAGAGGAGTCAGCCTTTCAGGAGCCGCAAAGGAGGGATCCCTTCCCAGAAGCCTTGTGTAAAGGGCTCCGTTTATAACAGCTCCTCCGTAGTGGGCCGCGGCTATTATTCCGCCCATTGCCGCCGATCCCAGCATACCGGCTCCCACGGCTCCCGCTATAAAGGCCGGACCTGAGGTGCTGCAGAAGCTTACAAGCCTCTTGGCCTCCCTTAAGGTTATTTCTCCGCTTCTCTTCATGTCTCCAATTATCTTGGCTCCCATGGGATATCCCGAAAGTACACTCATTATAAAGGGAAATGAGCCTCCCTTAAATACTCTTACAACTCCCAGCCCCTGAAGAAAGTTGGCGCATATGAAAAACGGCAGCAGAGCGGGAAGAACGTTTGACATCCACAGAGATATTCCCTTTCTCGCCGAGGAAAGAGCCACCACGGGAAAAGCCACCATGAAAAAGCAGCATATGAGCGCCAGTATTCCGGCTGTTATTCTCTTCCTTTTTCCCCATAAAAAAATATCCATGGTTTATTTTATTCGTCAACCATGGATATATGCTCTCACATTAACAGAGAAAAAGCCTACTGCTGCTCCTCCTCCTTTTCTCCTTCTCCCGAAGGCTCAGGCATTTCGTCGGCGTTTACCTGGGTTCTGTAGGACATTTCCTTGAGCTCCTCCCTGTTTGCCGCCAGGGCGGAGTTTATATCGTCAAAGGCCTTTTCTATGCTGGTAAACATTTCGCCGAAGTATATGGAGCTGAGGTGCTCCATCTTTCCCTGAAAGCTGTAGAGGATACTGTCGAGATAGTCGTATGTACCTATTTTAAGCTGCTTGGCCGTGTTTTCCGTAACCTTCATCAGCTCGTCCGCTCTCAGCTTGGCTTTTACCGTTATGTCGTTGTTTTCCACAAGGGCATCGGCCTGCTTCTGAGCGTCCTCTATAACAGCCTCGTACTGTGTTCTGGCTTCGGCTATTATTCTTTCTCTTTCGTTTTTTATCCACTGAGCCTGCTGTATCTCGTCAGGAAGCTCGGCTCTTATTTCTCTTACTATCTCAAGGAGCTCCTGGGAATCTACCATGATCTTTCCCGTAAGAGGGAATCCTGCCGCGGTATCAACAATTTCTTCGATTTCTTCCAAAAGTTCCAAAACTCTCATAAATATCCTCCTATTTACCCTTAATCATTTCGTCCATATTTCTCAGGATCTCATCAGGTACCAGCCCCTCTATGGAGCCTCCCAGAGAATGAACCTCCTTTATCATGCTGGAGCTTATAAAAGAATACTTGGGCTCCGTCATGAGAAACACCGTCTCCACCCTCTCATCAAAGAGC
>DVMP01000037.1 GCA_018714925.1 Candidatus Allocopromorpha excrementigallinarum | reverse complement strand
GCATGAGAATGTTAACGGTGAATATGCTGATAAAATAAGTGTAGGTCGCGAGGATGTTCTCTCCCAGTGAAAAGCCGAAGCAGTTTATAAATATGCTCCACAGTATTATAAAGAAGCTGGCCAGTAGCTTTTCAGGCAGCTTCTGAGTCCAGGAGATGGATATGAACATACAGCCGGCAATTATCATAAGCCCTGAGGAATACACCACATTTGGTATGACGGCCAGACTGAAAACGCTGTATGAAGCAGGATATACGGTTATGAGAATAAGGGAGGCTACCGTCAGAAGATGGAGAATCCCGGGAAATTTCATCTGGAAAAAGCGAAAGGTACCCAGAAGAAACAGATAGGCGCTTGTAAGGGCCGCCTGCTGTCTGAACATGGCGTAGCTTATTTCGTGCATAGGCATATTGAGGTTTATAAAGTCCAGGAAAAACATGACTGAGCATATCAGCCAGGAAACTCCCCAGAGCCTCATATAGTGCTTATCGCTCTGATAGGACAATATGAGAAATATTATACACAGCATAAGCGTGGTCGCTGTGGAAGCCAGCATTGAATAGGCCGGGATAATGCTCATATACAGTTACCTTCCGTTTACTTATATTTGAAACATGTATATTTTTATGATAAATTAAAGGCGGATAATTGTAAACAGGTTTTGCGGGGAGTTTTCTATGGAGAAGAGTTTCAACAGGTATAAATGGATAAGCCTTCTGTCCTTTGCCTTCATGTATAATTTTGTCTATACCAGCAGATTCAGCGTAAACAACATGATGGAAAATTTCGCCCGGGATATAAGCATCACCGAAGCTCAGCAGGAGATGATATCCGCCAGCGTATTTGTGTTTTACGCTCTGGGAAGCTTTGTAAACGGATATCTGGCCGACCGGTACGGAGGGAAAAAGCTGGTGGTTACGGGAGGCGTAATGTCCGCCTGTCTCAATATAGGGGTCACTCTCCAGACAAGCTGGATTCCCGTTCTTGTAATATGGTCCATGAACGGATATTTTCAGAGCATGATATGGCTGGGAGGAATCAGTATATTCGCCAACTGGTGGAAGGAGGGCGAAAGGGGAAAGGGAATAGGAACAGCCAATTTCTTTTCGGGAATGTCCCACGTTACCGCCTACGTCCTTCCCCTTATGATACTTTCCATGGCGCCGGGAGCAGGCTGGAAAAACAATATAATAATACCGGCCCTTATTCTTCTGGGCTTTGTAATGATATTTTCGATACTGGGAGTGGAAAAGCCTGAAGACAGAGGACTTAAGCCTTATGAAGCGGTAAGTGAGAGACACAGAAAAAGAGAGCGGATTTTAAAGAAAATGGCCGCTGAAGGAAAAAAGCCCTGGAAATTTTTTGCTCTTCAGAAGAATTTCTGGTGGTGGTGCGCCATAGCCATGCTCTCAAGCCTGTGCAGGTACGGACTGCTGTACTGGATTCCTCTCTACTACGATGAGAGACAGGGCGCTCCGCTGTTAAGCGAAAGCTTTTCCAACCTTATTCTTCCCATAGGAATGGCCTTCGGAACGCTGATAATAACATGGGTCGCGGGAACAAAGACATTTAACAACAAGGGGATCATAGTGATAGCCATGGCTGCCATATGCGGAACACTGGTGGTTATGTTCCCTATGATAGACAATACTCAGTCGGTTCTTGTGGGAATATTTCTCACGGGATTTGTACTCTACGGAATAAACGGGATTCTATGGGTTCACGCAATAGATCAGGGCTGCAGAGTTTTTGCCGGCACAGCGGCCGGGATATTCAACGGCTTTGCCTATATAGGAACCTTTGCCCAGGAATTTATCTTTGACGCCGTAACGAATTTATTCGGGACGAATCTTTCCGTATTTGTGCTGATGGAGATCTTCTGCATTATGATGGTCGTATGCGGAATGGCGGTCAGCAAGAAAAATACCGTAGTCGCTCCCGAGGTTAAGGAGTAGCGAACGTCAGTATAAGTTTGCTTAAAGAATCGGTATCATATATTGAAAAACAAGGCATGTGAGGATTAACATTATAGCCGTAAACGGCAGCAGGCGCGGCGGGGATGCTTCGAAGCCGCGGGAAAAGAAATGGAGGCTCGCATGTCTTTTATTTTGGGAATGGATACGGGAGGAACATACACGGACGGAGTAATAGTGGACTCCTCCACGAGAAAAATAATACGCAAGGCAAAGGCTCCTACCACAAGGCAGGATCTGGCGGTAGGAATTAAAAACTGCGTGGAAAATCTGGCATTCGACAGAATGAACGAGATTTCCCTGGCCTCTGTATCAACGACTCTTGCCACCAATTCAATAGTGGAGGGGAGAGGCGCGGCCGTAGGCCTTATATATATGGGCACGGAGCTTGAAGAAGAAGTGCCTGCTGCGGTAACAGTGAAGGTAAAAGGCAGGTTCGACATAATGGGCCGCCTTAAGGAGGATATAGATAAAGAGGAAATAAGGAAGGCCCTCCTTGATATGAAAGGAAAGGTGGAGGCTGTAGCCGTCTCGGGATATGCCGGAGTGCGAAATCCGAAGCATGAGCAGGAGGTCAGGAAAATGGCCGAAGAGCTGCTGGAGGTACCGGTGGTATGCGCTCATCAGCTGACGTCGGCTCTGGGATTCCATCACAGAACAGTGACGGCCGTTCTCAACGGAAGGCTTATTCCCGTAATAGACAGGCTGTTAAAATCGACGCGCCGGGTAATGGAGGAAAAGGGCATAAATGCTCCCGTGATGATAGTAAAGGGAGACGGTACACTGATGACTGAAAAGGTGGCTAAGGAAAGACCCATAGAGACTATACTTTCAGGTCCCGCCGCCAGCGTTATAGGAGCTCTTGCCCTGACGGGCAAAAAGGATGGACTGGTTCTCGATATGGGAGGCACCACCAGCGATCTGGCCGATGTTACGGATGGGTCGGTAAGAATAAGAAAGGAAGGCGCAAAGGTAGGCGGCTGGTTTACAAGAGTAAGGGCCGCGGAAATATCCACCTTCGGCCTTGGCGGAGACAGCAGAATATATCTTGATAAAAAAGGGAAGCTTTGCATAGGACCGGAAAAGGTTATCCCTCTCTGTGTGGTGGGAAAGGATAATCCTCAGCTTGCCTACGAGCTGAGGAGCTTCTGGAGAGGGGAGATAAAGGGCTACTTTGCTCAGGAAACCGACTGCTATGTTTACATTGGAGCCGGGGATGAGAGTATACTGACCCAAAAGGAAAGAGTCATGGTGGAGAAGCTAAAGGAAGGTCCTCACAGCATCAGCTATGTGGCCGGCGCTGTGGGAGACGCCCCCGAGATGACGGATCTTACCCATCTGGTGCAGGCTGGAATAATAGGAAGGGCTTCTCTGACCCCTACGGATATACTCCATATAAAAGGAAAATACACTCAGTGGAACAGGGATCTTTCCCTGGCGGGAGCCAAAATACTCGCTCAGAGAAAGGAAATGAACGTAAATAAATTTGTGGACATGGTGGAGTCATCCATACACGCCCGGCTGGCTATGACCTGCCTTCAGGCGGCAGCCGATTTTGAGGGGAAGGATATCGCTCTTTCCGACAGCCCCGAGGCCATGTACCTTATAGAAACCGCCTTTAAGGAAAGAGTGTCGCCTCTTCTTAACCCTTCAGTCTCTCTAAAAAAACCTCTGGTGGCCATAGGGGCCCCCGCGGAGGCATGGCTGACAGAGGCGGCCGGACTTCTGGGAGGAAACATCATAGTTCCCCGGGATGCCGACGTGGCAAACGCCTACGGCGCCGCCGTGGGACAGATAACCGAAAGCGTTGAGATTAAAATAAGCCTTGACGGCGATAAATACATTCTAAACTGTCCTTGGGAAAGATCTGTTTACGGCAGCAGAGAGGAGGCCATGTTCTACGCTATACACGAGGGAAGGAAATATATAGAGCACCTTCTTGCGGCAGCCGGCTGCGGCAGCTGGACAATAGACGAAAAGACCTCCGACATTAAGGTGAAAACCGGCGAAAACGAGACGGTCTCCATGGGGGCCGACGTGGTAATAACAGGCGTGGGACATTTAATTTAAGAAAGCAGTCTATATACATATATGTCATCCTTTTTGAAAATCACTTGCACCGAAGACGGCGCGGCGGAATCTTCCGCGGATATCCGGCCCGCCGCGGGCAGGTGGTTTTTATTTTTTGAATTTAATAAAGAGTTTGAAATGCGCCAATTGAGCTTTAACTTATCTTTAAACTTTCTTTTAACAACCTGAAGGTTCCCTTGAAGGCTCCTTTAAAAGTACACGATACAATGTATACATAATCAAACGTTAACCAAATGGCAACACCATTATTAAGGAGGAACGAAGATGTATAACAGAACTTACACAGGAAAAATCGAATTAGCCGTACTGGATACTGCCGGTACATTCTGCGACGGCCCTTGCGATCTGAGAAACAGATGGGCGCAGGACGACCTGAGAGGATGTAAAGCTCCTGTAGTACCTTTCTACGAAGCTCTCCAGCAGTTCGGCATCGAGTGCGACTGGGCAGAAATAAGAAAGCCAATGGGCGCTTTCAAGCCGACTCACCTGAGACTGCTCCTCAGCCTTCCTGAAATATCACAGCAGTGGGAAGAAAAATACGGACGTCCTTGGAACGAAGACGACTTTGAAGCTGTCCTGGCAGCATTCAGACCTCTTATGAGCAAATACATAGTTGACAAGGATCTGGCCAAGCCTATCCCTGGCGCTGTTGAGTGTATAGACGAGCTGAGAAAAGCCGGCGTGCTGGTAGGATGCGACACCGGATACTATGCGGAAGACTCAGCTGCTCTTAACAAGCTTCTGGAAGACGAATACGGCATGAAGTTCGACGTTGTTACAAACGCTGAAAAGGTTCCTGGAAGACCTGCTCCTTTCATGGTGTTCGACTGCATGCAGCAGGCTTATGAAATCACAAAGAAGCCTATACCTGTAGAAGCGGTAGTAAAAATCGACGATACAGCTCCTGGTATGCTTTGCGGAAACAACGCCGGCGCATGGACAATAGGTCTCTATGCTTCAGGATCAAACAACTACGACCAGCTGGCAGCTGCAAAGCCTGACTTCTTGGTACCTGACGTATCATACGTTCCTGAAATCATATTCGGACAGATAGAGCCAAGACTCAGAAGAGGCGAAAGACCGGGACAGGGCATAATCGAGACAATTTAAATCAGACGTATTTAAAGGCACTCCCGAATTTCCTGTTCGGGGTGCCTTTATTTGTGACAAAGTCATT
>DVMP01000036.1 GCA_018714925.1 Candidatus Allocopromorpha excrementigallinarum | reverse complement strand
CATAGCCGATTATGAGAAGGAAAGAGCGGAGCATGTGGCTCAGCTCTGCAATGAGAAGTACGGCAATAAGGTAACGCCTGTGCAGTGTGATGTTTCGGATTTTGACAATCTGGTTAATATGATAAAAGGCTATGACCTCTGCATCAACGTTGTAAATTATTACTGGAACGTTCATGTAATGAAGGCGTGTCTTAAGGCTCACATCCACTACATGGATCTCGGCGGACTCTACGTTGAATCCGTAAAGCAGCTTAAGCTTGACCAGGACTTTAAGGACGCGGGCCTTATTGCCATAACGGGCATAGGCGGATGCGCGGGAGTTACCAATATATGCTCCGCCTGGGCTGTGGACAGGCTGGATGTGGTAGATGAAATTCACTTCTACTGCGGCTGCAACGACTGGTCAACCTCTACAAAGAGGTCTTGTAACTCTCACAGGCGTTCACGGACCTGAGCTTGCTGTTCCCGCGGAAGAGTTCTTCAAGGAAGCGGCAAAAAGGGAAATCTATGTAACGGTAAACAAGAAATTCCTCGTAGGAAGCGACGACTGGGATGCCGTGGAAAGAAAGAAAAAGATAAATCAGTGGGAAGACTGATACGATATAGTTAGCTGACAGTAAATTAATAAGCGCGCGTTTACCCTGTCGAGAGATAAACGCGCGTTTTTTTCAGATCTGACTTTACTTTTGGGTCAATAGATGATAGCTTTAAGTTAAAGATTTACCGAAAGAGGAGACTTTTAATGAACGCGTTTGTTGCTGTTATGCTGATTTTCGCCGCCGTCGGCTTTGCGGATAAGATGTTCGGCCTGAAATGGGGGCTTTCCGAGTACTTTGACAGGGGACTTGTAACCATGGGAACAATGGCGGTGCCCATGATAGGAGTATCCTGCGCGGGAGTGGAATTTATTCAGAGACACCTTGACACCATATCGGAGGCCTGTGAGTGGCTCCCATTTGATCCGTCTCTTATAATAGGAGCTGCCTTCGCGGCAGATATGGGAGGTTTTTTTATAGCGGAACAGATAGCTGAGAATCAGCAGGTATTAATTCTCAACGGTATTATACTTTCAGCCCTTCTGGGGCAGATGACCTCCTTTCAGCTGCCTCTCTTTCTGTCAGATGCCGACAGGGAGAGCAGGAGAACAATACTCAAGGGATTTATAACAGGAATAATAATAATACCCGCGGGCCTTCTTGTGGCCGGTCTTATGATAGGAATGAATCCGGGGCTTTTCGCGGCTCAGTTTATTCCTGTTCTTGTGCTCTGTGCCGTAATAGCCCTGGGGCTTCTCAGGTTTCCTTCGGGGATGATAAGGATATTTGAAGTGTTTGCCAGGATTATGCAGATACTCATATGTCTCGCCTTTTTCTTTACGGTACTGGGAATATTCGTACCCTCCCTGGCGTACTCGGATCTGGAAACAGTACACGAAGTGGTGACCATACTTTTCAGATCGGCGGTTATAATCAGCGGCTCTCTCGTTTTGTCCCAGATAATACTCAAGCTTTTCAGGGAAAAGCTGAGGCGGTTCGGCGAGAAGCTGGGAGTAAATGAAGTGTCGGTCATTTCCATGATAATGAACTGTGCCACATCCCTGGCAATATTGCCGCTGCTCCCCAAAATGGATAGAAAGGGAAAGATGCTCAACGCCGCCTTCAGCGTCAGCGGAGCCTATATGGTAGGCGGGCAGTTCGGGTTCGTTTCCAGCGTGTCCGACGCTCATACAGTAACGGTTTATATAGTTTCAAAGCTCATATGCGGCGTTCTCAGCATGGTTATAATGTATAAGCTTTACGACAGGCTGGAGGGAAAGGAGAGAGAAAATGACAGGCAAAGCCCTTGAAATAATAAGGACAGGAAAGAAGCTGGCAGAAAAGGGGCTTATAGTCAGATCCTGGGGAAATATAAGCGCAAGAGAGGGGAAAGACAGCTTTCTCATTACAGCCAGCGGAAGAAATTATATGTCCATGTCTGAAGAAGACGTTATAAGGGTCAGCATTCGGGAGCTGAGCTTTTCCGGTGATGTAAAGCCATCGTCTGAAATGAGGGTTCACAGAGAGATCTACAGAATAAAGCCTGAGGCGGAGTTTATCATACATACTCATCAGAGCAACGGATCCGCTGTTTCGGCAATGGGGCTTTCGATTGTGGAACCGGGGAAATCCGGAGAGATTATATGCGCGCAATACGGACTGCCGGGAAGCGGGCTGCTGGCCGCTGCCTGCAGCGAGGCTGTAAAAAAAACAGACAGGAAAGCTGTGATAATGAAAAATCACGGTGCGGTATGCTGGGGAAAAGACGTGGAGGAAGCTCTCAAAGCCGCTGAGGAGCTTGAGGAAGAATGCGGAAAATACCTGGAGGCTTTGGGAATAGATCCCTGGAAAAGGGAAGATAAGGACAAAGGAAAATACAGAGATAAGGAGGGGAGGCTTTGGAACAGACATCCCCTTGTTGTCAGATTTACTGAAGAGGAAAAAATCATGAGGCCTTATCTCGATGATTTCGCGCAGATGGCGGGCACAGGCCTGAAGGTGGCGGAGGAGGCTTCGCCGGATGAGATAAAAACAGCAGAGGAAAGGGGAATTCCTCTGCTCATAAAGGGGAAGGGCCTCTTATGTGCCGCGGGGCGGCATGAGGACGAGAAGGCTCTTTTTACTGTCGTGGAAAAAAACTGCAGAGCCTTTTACTGCGCGAGAGCGGGAAAAGGAAGGCCTCTGGATCCGGAAGACTGTATGCTCATGAGAAAAAACTACGTGAAGTCATATTCACGGCTTTTTAAACAAGAGGCTTTCCGGTCATCTCAGGAGGAACGGAAAGGTTCATAAGCTTGAGAACAGTAGGAGCTATATCGCAGAGCCGGCCTCCTTCCTTCAGCTTTTCAGGGTGAGCCGAGATATGGACAAGGGGAACCTGATTAAGGGAATGAGCCGTTACAGGGTTTCCGTTTTCATCAAGCATAACGTCGGCATTGCCGTGATCGGCGGTGAGCAGTATCTGCCCCTCCTGGCCGAGGACGGCGTCAACTATTGCGGGAACGCATTTGTCAAGAGCTTCGATGGCCTCTACGGCGGCCTTCATAATTCCGGTGTGGCCAACCATATCAGCGTTGGCGAAATTCAGTATTATGAGATCGTATTTTTTGCTTTTTACAGCGTCTATAACCTTACCGGTCACCTCATATGCGCTCATTTCAGGCTGCATATCATATGTCGACACCTTTGGAGAGGGAACCAGTATTCTGTCTTCATTTCTGCAGGGAGCCTCCACACCGCCGTTGAAGAAAAAGGTTACGTGAGCGTATTTTTCTGTTTCCGCTATTCTCAGCTGAGTAAGCCCCAGATCCGCAACATATTCACCCAGAGTATTTTTGAGGGATTCCGGAGGGAATGCCAGACGCACTCCCGGCATTTCGGCGTCGTACTGGGTCATACATATGTAGCAGAGATCCCTTAGGGCCTTTTTTCTTTTGAAGCCGGTGAAGGCTTCGTCGGTAAAGGCTCTTGTTATTTCTCTGGCTCTGTCGGGTCTGAAGTTGTACATTATTATGCTGTCGCCGTCGCCCGCCGCGGGAGCTCCGTCTATTACCGTAGGAAGAACGAACTCATCGTTTTCATCTCTTTCATAAGCGGCTTTTACGGCGGAGATTCCGTCAGGCGCATGGATGCCATCGCCCAGAGTAATGGCGTCGTAGGCCTTTTCTACCCGTTCCCATCTTTTATCTCTGTCCATGGCGTAATACCTTCCTGATATTGTGGCGATAGAGCCGAGTCCCTTTTCTTTCATATAGGCTTCGAGGCGAGATATGTACTTTTCGGCGCATCGCGGCGGAACGTCTCTTCCGTCCAGGAAGCAGTGGACGGCAAGCTTCCTTACGCCCTCCTTTACAGCGAGATCTATAAGGGCAAGAAGGTGATCAATATGGCTGTGTACGCCTCCGTCGGAGAGCAGGCCCATAAGATGGAGAACAGAGTCTCGCTCCTTTACGTGAGAGACAGCCTCCATAAGAGCGGTGTTGCTGAAAAAGCTTCCATCCTTTACAGCCCTGGTAATCCTGGTAAGATCCTGATAGACCACTCTGCCCGCGCCTATGTTAAGGTGTCCCACCTCAGAGTTTCCCATCTGGCCTTCGGGAAGTCCTACGGCAAGGCCGCAGGCATCCAGCCGAGTAGAAGGATATTTGGAAAATATGGCGTCGAGGGAAGGCGTGTCTGCCGCGGCTACGGCGTTGCCGTAGCTGTCATCATTTATTCCGTATCCGTCGAGAATCATCAGCATGGTAGGTCTTGGAAATATATTCATATGTTTTCCTCCGTATAATAAAAATACATTTACTGTGCAAGTCTTTGAACTATGTAATTATAACATACTTTTTGCTATAATTAAGATACATATTGGCACAGGCCGGCAAAGGGAAGGAAGAATGATATATGAAATGGACCCATGGTCAGGAAAAAACCATAGAGACGAGAGATAAAAACATACTTGTTTCAGCTGCCGCGGGATCGGGAAAGACAGCGGTGCTCATAGAGAGAATAAAGGAGCTGATAATAAAGGATAAAATAGATGTGGACAGGTTTCTCATAACCACCTTCACCAACGCGGCGTCGGCGGAAATGAAGGAAAGACTTGAAAGAGCCTTCCGGGAGGAACTGGAAAAAGAAGACGCTGACAGAAGCTTTCTTGAAAAGCAGCTGAGTCTGCTGCCGAGAGCTAATATAAGCACCTTTCATACATTTGCCCTCGAGGTTATTAAGAGATATTTTTATCTTACTGATTTAGAGCCGGGCTTTTCCATAGGAGACGAGGTGCAGATATCTATTTTTAAGGACGAATCCGCGGATACTCTCTTTGAGGAAAGATTTGAAAATGACGGCGGCAGGTTTGAGGCGTTTCTGAGAAGGTACAGCGGCAGCAGAAATGAAAAAGCCCTGAAAAAAAATATAATTTCCATATATGATGAAATGAGGAGTCTTCCGGACTATATGAAATGGGCGGAGGAAAGAAATGAACTTCTGTTTGGAGAGAACCTTCTGGAAAGGACGGGAATAAAAGCCTTTATAGAAAAAGATGTCTTTGAGAAGCTGAAAGAAGCCGCGGCTCTTTACAGAAGAGCAGCTGAAACGCTGAAAGACGGCGGTGTGGAAAGCCTGTGGAAGAAAGCGGCCGCTGACGCGGAAAAAACAGAGGAGGCCGCGAGAGCTGCTGAAGGGGGAAGCCTTGAGAAGGCGGGGACTTTTCTGAAATCCCCGGGCTTTTCGGTAATGAGGGCTCTGAAAGCCGAACAGGAGGCATACAGCCTGATAAAGGACAGGGTATCGTCTCTCAGAAGGAGAGGGAAAAAGATCATAGACGATCTTTCTGAAAGGTACTTTAAAAGGTCTTTCGGGGAGCAGGAGGAGGAACTGAAGGCTTCAGCTGAGGATACAAGGTATTTTATCGGACTTGTAAAGGATTTTGAAAGAATATTCAGTGACAGAAAAAGAAAAAAAACCATTGTGGACTTTGACGATGTAATGCATTACGCCATAAAGATCCTGGATAACACGACGGCCGCGGGAGAATACAGGGAAAGGTTCGTTTATATATTCATAGATGAGTTTCAGGACAGCAATACTCTTCAGGAAAGAATAATTGAGAGAATAAGCAGAGAAAACAACCTCTTTATGGTAGGCGACGTAAAGCAGAGCATATATAAGTTCAGACTGGCTGAGCCTGAAATATTCAAAAGAAAATACAGACAGTACCGGGAAGACCCTTCGGGGAAAAGCATCAGCATAGATCTCAACGATAACTTCAGGAGCAAGATAAGGGTTACTGAGACGGTAAACGCCGTCTTTGAGGAGCTTATGGAGGAGTACGATGAAAATGCCAGGCTCAACTGCGGCACAGACCCTTCAAAGCCGGGATGCTCCAGCGCTCTCTATCTTATAGATAAAGGAAGTGGAGAAGGAGACCTTCAATGGGACGATATACAGAAGGAGGCGGCTCTGACGGTCCGGCTTATAAGAGAAACGCTGGGACAGGAAATCTTTGATGTAAAAAAATCGAAGACAAGAAGAGTGGAATACAGGGATATCGCCGTACTGTGCAGAAGCAGGGCGCTCATAAGTGAGTTTGAGAGATTTCTCAACAATGAAGGAATTCCCGCATATGCTGAAAATACCGGCAGTTATTTCGAATCAGTGGAAATACAGGTATTTATGAACCTTCTTAAAATAGTTGACAACACAAGGCAGGATGTTCCTCTCATATCGGCTATGAGGTCGGCGGTATTTGACTTTAACGTGAGGGAGCTGGCTGAGATAAGAATCGCTTTCCCCAAAGGAAGCTTTTATGAGGGCGTAAAAGGCTATGGTGAGAAGGGAGAGAACGAGGAGCTCGCTCTTAAAACGAGAAAAATGCTGAAAAAAATATCCTACTGGAAAAGCCTTAAGAAGACTCTTCCTCTGGAGGAGCTGGTAAGAACCCTTCTTTACGATACAGGATACTTTGATTACTGTGGAGGTCTGCCTGTAGGAAAAAGGAGAATATATAATCTGAGGCTTCTGGTCGAAAAGGCCGCTCAATTTGAGAAAATAAGCCACAGCGGTCTTTACGGATTTCTCTCCTACGTGGAGGCCATGGGAAGAACCGGTATATCCGTCAGCGAGGCCAAATCCGTGGGAGAAAAGGAAAACGTGGTCAGGATAATGACGGTACATAAGAGCAAGGGACTGGAATTTCCCGTTGTGATACTGGCTGGAGCGGGGAGGATTATAAGGACCGGAGGAACGGGAAGGTCGATTATCATGCATAAGGACATGGGAATTGCCCTCCCTCTGACAGATCCGGAGGAAAAATGGTACAGAAAGACCCTCCTGCAGAAGGCTATAGAGGCAAAAAAAGCCAAAGAGGAGCTGGATGAGGAGATAAGAATACTTTATGTAGCCATGACAAGAGCTGTTGATCAGCTGATAATAACAGGCTGTGTTAAGGATGCTGAAAGCCTCGAGAGGGAATTACAGGGAAAGAAATCCTTTGTAGATATGGTATACGCTCCCGTGGCTTCCTCCGGAGGCGAGATACACAGGATTTTTCCGGGAGAGCTTGAAGGAGAAGACATGCCCGCAAACGGGACCGGAGAAGAACCGGAAAAGAGAAGTGAGACTTCCCCGGACAGAGAGACAGAGAAAAATCTGCGAAGAGTTTTGGAATTTTCATATCCCTACAGAAACGAAAGGTCTGTGAAGTCAAAGTATTCGGTTACGGAGCTCAGCTCCCCGGAAAGTGAGAGTGTATTTGCCGCGCCCCTTTTAAAGCCGGCTTTTTCGGCCGGAAGGAGAGAGCTGACTCCCGCGGAAAAAGGCACGGCCGTACATAAGGTAATGGAGCGAATTGATTTTAAAAAGGCCGCGAAAGAGGGAGAGGCGTATATTTTGAGGAGGATTGAGGAGCTTGAAGGCAAAGGAGTCCTTACGGAAGAGGAAAAAAGAGCGGCGGATCCGCAGTCTGTAGTGGCGTTTTTTAAAAGCGGTATAGGAAAAAGAGCGGCGGAAGCCTTAAGCCTTGACAGAGAGCGGGAATTTATAATGGAAAAGGAAATAGACGGGCAGAAAACCATAGTTCAGGGGATAATAGACTGCTTCTTTGAGGAAGAGGACGGCATGATTCTTATAGATTACAAGAACAGCCGGGTAAAGAGCCGGGAGAAGGAGGAAGAAATAAAAAGGCGGTACGAAGGGCAGATAGCTCTTTACAGGGAGGCTTTGGAGGCCTCAACCGGCAAAAAGGTAAAGGAGGCTTATCTGTATCTCTTTGATATAAAAAAATTTGTGGAAATGGGCTAAAAATTTTCAAATAAGTGTTGACATTATTATATATCGGTGGTAAATTTAAATTGTGGTTAGCACTCGCAGGATAAGAGTGCTAACAAACGGGAGGCCTAATATGAATCTCAGTGAAAGAAAACTTAAAATATTACAGGCCATAATAGCGGACTTTATCAAAACAGCGGAACCTGTAGGATCCAGGACAATTTCCAAAAATTATGACCTGGGAATAAGTCCGGCTACAATAAGAAATGAGATGTCGGATCTGGAAGAGATGGGGTATCTCACTCATCCGCATACCTCCTCAGGCAGAGTGCCTTCGGAGAAGGCCTACAGGCTGTATGTAAACGAGATGATGAAAAAGCCTGAGCTTACGGAAAAGGAAAAGGACGCCATAGCCGAAAGCCTGCGAAGCAACGTGTCGGAGCTGGAAAATATGGTAAAGAGGGCAGCTCATATACTGTCGGAAATAACAAATCTGACTGCCTTTGCCCTTACTCCGGACAAGGAAAGCGATACATTAAAATATATAAACCTGCTGCCGGTAGACGAGTATACGGTGGTGCTTATGCTGGTCTCCAACAGCGGAAAGGTATCGAACTCAGCAGTAAGGCTCGATAAGCCGGCATCTGAGGAAACCCTCAGAATACTGGCCAAGGCGATGACATATAATTACCGGGGCAAGACCCTCAGCGAGGCTCTTACCATTGATATAATAGAAAAGCTTAAAACAGATGCCGAGGCCATGGCTATGTTTGAAAAGAATATAGTACCCAGCTTTATTAAGACTCTGGAGGATATGCTCAATGTCAACCTCTATATGGACGGACTGACAAACATATTCTCTCTTCCCGAATACAACGATCTGGATAAGGCTAAAATGTTTCTTGAAATGGTAAACCGAAAGGAAGATTTCACTAAGACACTGATTAATCGTGAAAACGGAGTCATTATAACTATAG
Source organism: Candidatus Allocopromorpha excrementigallinarum (assembly GCA_018714925.1). Taxonomy (GTDB): domain Bacteria; phylum Bacillota; class Clostridia; order Peptostreptococcales; family Anaerovoracaceae; genus Lentihominibacter; species Lentihominibacter excrementigallinarum. The sequence goes on along the minus strand of DVMP01000036.1, from coordinate 39 downwards.
GAAATGAAAACAAGGAAGAGCTTATGCAGGACTGCAGCC
>DVMP01000035.1 GCA_018714925.1 Candidatus Allocopromorpha excrementigallinarum | reverse complement strand
GCACTGTTAAGGAGGGTCAGATACCCGGGGAAATATCGGCGAACATCATACCAGAGTACAGGACCCTTGAAAGAGCTCTCGCCTGCGCTGTGGGAGACGACATATACGTAATGGTTACAAGGGGAGAAAAGCCCACCTCAGGATTTAAGGTGGATATAGACAGAATATTCACAGAGAAACAGGATGGAAAGGAGAATCTGGTAGTGGTGGCGAATTTCAGAGATCCTGAAAAGAAAACGGCTATTTCGCAGATAATAACATATCCTCTGGAGGTGGTTAAAACAGACCTTGAAAGGCTTCCGGACACCATAGAGCTGAGAATACAGTATATAAGCTGAATACAGGAAAAGGACAGGGGCGGCTATGTCCCGGATTTTCACATAATCATCACCGGGGGCGGTAAATTTGGAGGTAAGAGGTCACAATTCGTATGTTAAATGTTGAAAAAAAATGTCGTATGTAGTAATATTTAGTGTGTATGTTTGCATGAAAGAGAGGACCCGGCAAATAAATGATAGTATTTAACAATGTTACTAAATATTATAAATCAAATGTAGGTCTGGAAAAGGTGAGCGTAAGGATAAACAAAGGTGACTTTGTTTTTCTGGTGGGGCCCAGCGGAGCCGGCAAATCGACATTTGTAAAGCTCATCCTTAAGGAAATAGATGCGGATTCGGGGAGCATAAAGGTAAGGGGAAACGAAATAACCACTCTGTCCAACAGACAGATACCCAAGCTGAGAAGAAATATAGGAATTGTTTTTCAGGACTTCAGACTTCTGCCAAAGAAGACCGTATATGAAAACGTGGCCTTTGCCATGGAGATAATACATCAGCCGAAAAAGCTGATAAAAAAATATGTTCCTCAGGTGCTGAGCATGATGGGCATAGCCTCAAAAGCTGACAAGTACCCTGACGAGCTGTCGGCGGGAGAGCAGCAGAGAGTAGCCATAGCCAGGGCGGTGGTAAACAAGCCCAGGATTCTTATAGCGGACGAGCCTACAGGCAATCTGGATCCCGATACGGCATGGGAGATAATGCAGCTTCTCAATCAGATAAACATGAGAGGGACAACCATACTCATGGTAACTCACGCCAAGGATATAGTAGACAGGATGGGTAAAAGGGTAATAGCCATAGAAAAAGGAAGAATAGTAAGAGACGAATTCGGAGCCTACGGCTTTGAGGAGGCTCTGGCTGAAGTGGAAATGGGTACCGATACCATACAGAGCAAAAGGACATTCAGATCGAGATTCAAGAGGGGAGGAAAGGCATAGTGGCGAAGAGATTTTTTTACACACTGAAGCAGGCCTTTCTCCAGGTCTTCAGAAACAGAAACATGTCCATTGCATCCATATTCGCCATAACGGCCATGCTGCTCATACTGAGCATATTCTTCATTCTCGTTATAAATATAAATACCGCCGCTGAGACCATACAGCAGGATTACGACTCCATAGAGATATATCTTCAGGATGAGACAACCAGAGAGCAGGCAGATGAAATAATAAACGACCTTGACGGCAGAGAAGGCGTCGACGACGTCTACTACAAGACAAAGGACGAAGCCATGAATGAGTTTCGCCAGAGATGGGGGGAAAACGCCTATCTCCTGGACAGTCTGGAGGAAAATCCTCTTCCCAATTCCATAGTCATAATGATCTCGGATCTGGAATCGGCGGATCAGATAGCTCAGCAGGCCGCCACCTATGACGGAATAGAGGACGTTAAATTTTACAAGGATACGGTGGACAAGCTGCTGAGCGCCACAAGGTATATACAGATAGCCGCCGTTGTGGTTATGGTGTTCCTTATAATCGTATCCATCGTAGTGGTTTCAAACACCATAAAGCTCACTGTATTTAACAGAGCCGGAGAAATAAGCATAATGAAATACGTGGGCGCTACCAACTGGTTTATAAGAGGCCCCTTCCTGGCGGAGGGAATAATAATAGGAATAATATCCGCGGGACTGTCGGTGGGAATAGCCTCTTTCATATACAGCAAGATAGTTGACGCTTTCGGAGAGCAGATGCTTTCGGCTCTTTCCATGCCAATGGTGCCGGTATCATTCCTCACATATAATTTCGCGTGGATATTTATGGCGCTGGGGATAAGCATAGGCGCGTGCGGAAGCATTATATCCATGAGAAAATTCCTGGATGCGTGATTTTAAGGAGGTAGGAAGGTTTGAAGAAAAGGAGAATAGCATTAGTCACAGCAATTCTTACAGTACTGGTTCTCTGCTTTGAAACGGCCGCGGTAAGCGCCGCGTCCCTCAGCGAGATAAGAAAAAACATCCAGGAAAAGCAGGAGGAGCTGGAGGAAGGAAGAGCTCAGGAACAGAGCCTGGCGGATCAGGTGAGCGAGCTGGAGGCAAATATAAACAAGCTGGAGACGGCAATAGCGGAGGGAGAGCAGAATCTGGCTGTTCTTGAGCAGGAGCTGGCTGAGGCGGAGGAAAAGGTGGAAACACAGAACGATAACCTTAACGCCAGGCTGAGAAACATGTACAAGAGCGGCAGCGTGGGATTCATAGACGTGCTCCTTGATTCCAGCAGCTTCTCGGAATTCCTTACTAACCTGGATATGGTTGAAATGATATATTCAAGCGATCAGGAGGTGCTGGCGGGACTGCAGGACGCCTACGACGAGGTTGACAAGAAAAAGCAGGAGGTGGAAACCCTCCAGGCTGAGCTGGAGACATCAAAGGCAACCGCCGAAGAGCAGCAGGCTGAGGTCAACGCCAAAAAGGAAGAGATAGCGGCTTCAAACGAAGAGACTGAGGAAATGCTCAACAAGCTGGAGGCTCAGGCTCAGGCTCTGACAGCCACAATAGTGGACAAGGGCAGCTCCAGCAGCGACTCCACCTATACGGGAGGAGAAATGGCATGGCCTGCTCCTTCGTACACGAGAATAAGCCAGTACTACGGATGGCGTATACATCCTATAACGGGAAGATCCAACTTCCACGGAGCCATTGACCTGGCGGCGCCGGGAGGATCGCCGATAGTGGCGGCAAATCCCGGAACAGTAATAATCGCCACATATAATTCAAGCTACGGGTATTACGTGGTAGTGGATCACGGAGGCGGAGTCACCACTCTTTACGCCCACAGCTCCAGACTCAGGGTAAGCGTGGGACAGAGCGTTTCAAGAGGACAGAGAATAGCCGATGTGGGGACCACGGGAAGCTCAACGGGAAATCACCTTCACTTTGAGGTGAGAATAAACGGAAACAGAGTGAACCCTCTGCCTTACATTACATAAATCAAGAGAGAATGGAATAATATATACGGACGGGAAGTTATATATGAGAAATGCTCGGGAAATACTTATCCGGATACTCGAAAAGAGAGGAGTAAAGACTGAAGAAGAGATTTCCGAGTTCCTGTCGGATAAACCACAGAAAACATACGATCCATTCCTGCTTTTCAATATGGGAGCGGGAGTGGATTTGTTGTTATCAGAGGTGAAGGCGGGAACGAAGATATGTATATACGGAGACTATGACGCCGACGGAGTCACATCTTTGTGTATTCTCTATTCGGTTCTCAGGCAGCTTACGGATAATATAATCAGATACATACCCTCAAGAACAGAAGAGGGATACGGCCTCAATATGGAGGCCGTAGAAAAAATACACAGGGCCGGCGCCGGTCTTATTGTCACAGTAGACTGCGGAAGTGTTTCGCGCAGGGAGGTTGAAAGGGCCGGAGAACTGGGAATAAAGGTTATAGTGACGGATCATCACACCATAGACGACGTCAGAGCGGACTGTATTCTCATAAATCCGAAGCAGAAGGAATGTACATATCCTTTTAAGGATCTCGCGGGCTGCGGAGTCGCCTTTAAGATGGCTCAGGCCATACAGAAAAAAACGGGACTTCCCAAGAGGGCGCTCACAGACGTGCTCGATATGGCGGCCATAGGCACTGTGGGAGATATAGTTTCTCTGACAGACGAAAACAGAACCATAGTAAAATACGGACTTAAAATGATAAACTCCGGACGGCGGACCTCTGTTTCGAAGCTGGCGGAGGCCATATCCCTTGACAGGGTTACCTCAGAGGGCATAGCCTACGGCATAGCTCCCCATATTAACGCCGCGGGGAGAATGGGAAGCGCCTTTGAGGCTGTAAAGCTTCTCAGCTCCCGTGACGAGGAGACTGTATCAAGGCAGGTCGACAGACTTGTGGAAATGAACCGTCAGAGAAAAAAACAGCAGGAAGCGGCTTACGAGGAATGTATGGGAATGGCCGGAGGCGGGGATTTTGTAATCATAAGGGCCGAAAATATACATGAGGGCATAGGAGGCATAGTCGCGGGGAAAATAAAGGACGCTCTCAACAGACCTGTGGTAATAGTAACTCCTTCAGGGGAAGGTATGCTGAAGGGAACGGGAAGGAGCATCCCTCCCGTTGATATATACAGGCTGCTGAAAAAGCACAGCGGCCTTATGGAACGGTTCGGCGGACACAGGAGCGCCTGCGGCTTTCTCATGAAGGAGGAGAAGCTCGACAGCCTCAGAGAGGCTGTAAGGGAGGAAATGAATATACTGAAGGGAGAAAACCCGGAGATATTTGAAAAGAGGATATCCTGGGATGCGGAAATAGAGCCCGGGGAGGCGGGAATGGAGCTGGCCCGGGAGATAGAGGCAATGGAGCCCTTCGGAGAGGGAAATCCAAGACCTGTTCTTCTCATGAGAGGGATGCGTCTCAGAGATATAAGGTTTATGGGAGAGGAGAAAAACCACGTCAGATTTACCGCCTTTTCGGAAAGGGGACAGGCGACTTGTGTGCTTTTTAAAAGGGCGGTGGAAAAACGGGAAATAATACTGGGAGAACGCCCGGTTGATCTCACAGGCTCTCTGAATATACAGTCCTGGAGAGGACGGGAAAGTGTTCAGTTTATTGTTGAGGAGATATTGCCATGGAAATAAAGAAAAAGAAATTTATAATATATCTGATAACGGCCTTTTTGGGAGGCTGCCTGGTAACGGGAGGAGCCGCGGCTCTTGTTTACAACGGGGCTCTGGGATATGTCAGGGTGGATGCCGATGATTATAAAACCCTGACCGATACTTATGAAAGATACGGCAAGGCGGAGCAGCTTTACAGAACCCTGGAGGAAAACTATTATCAGGAGACAAATGAAGAGGATATAATGACAGGGCTTTACAAGGGCATGGTCAGCGGACTGGGAGACCCTTATTCATCATATATGACCGAAGACGAGTATGCCTCCTGGAAGGCCTCGGCCACAGGGGAATACTCGGGAGTGGGAATTACCTTTTCACAGGATGATGAAGGCAACTTTACGGTAGTAAGCGTGGAAGAGGGTGCGCCCGCCGATGAGGGAGGCCTTAAAGCCGGGGATATTATAAAAAAGGTGAACGGCAGGGAGTATGATGACATGGAGGTCATGGCCAACGCCATGAGGGGAGAAGAGGGAACCGATGTTGAGGTTACCTATTCCAGAGACGGCCGGGAGAGGACCGTGACCCTGACACGGGAAAAAATAGAGCAGACGAGCGTCGCGTGGGAGATGCTCAATGATGACACCGGCTATATAAAAATAAGCTCCTTTATTTCCGGAACAGCCGATGAATTTCATGAAGCTCTTGAGGCTGTTGAGAAGAAAGGTGCCGACAGCCTCGTGCTGGATCTGAGAGACAACGGGGGAGGACTTGTTGACGCCTGCGTCGAAATAGCCGATGAGTTCCTGGATGAAGGAACAGTAACGTATCTTGAGGACAGAAACGGCGAAAGAATAGATTATAACGCGGAGGATGGCAGGACGGACCTGAAGACAGTGGTGCTGGTCAATGAAAACAGCGCCAGCGCTTCGGAGATTCTGGCGGCGGCTCTCCAGGACAACGGAACCGCGCTGGTGGGAGAGACCACCTACGGAAAGGGCGTTGTTCAGTCCACCGTTGAGCTTGACGACGGAACGGCTCTTAAGCTTACCATAATGCAGTATTTCTCACCAAAAGGGAGAACCATAAACGAAAAAGGCATTACACCTGATTATGAGGTAAAGGCCGGCGGCGAAGGAGAGGAGGACAGTCAGCTTGAGAAGGCTCTGAGCCTTTTATAGGATTTCGGAGGTCCGATGCTTCACTTTAAGGCGTTAAAGTATTCCTTGACTGAAAAATATGGCGGTGATATAATCCCATTAGTAAATATTTTACATTGAAAGGAGTTTTACATGGCCTATAAGTCCAAACTCAAAAGGGAAGATATAGATGAGCTTTTTAAAGCCATACTGCTTCTTGAAAATGAAGAGGAGTGCTACAGATTCTTTGAGGACATATGTACCATCAACGAAATACACGCCATTGCCCAGAGACTGCAGGTGGCAAAACTGCTTTCAGAGGAAAAGACCTACAGTGAGATAGAGGAAATAACAAAGGCTTCTACGGCGACTATAAGCAGAATAAACAAGTGCCTCCTTTACGGAGCCGACGGATATAAAAGGATCCTGGAGAAGCTGAAGGAGGAGGAAGGATCCGATCCCGAAAAGAAATAAGGACAATATGCGGAGAAGGCGGCGGGATGGATCCGCCGTTTTCAGCTTACAGGGAAAATGAAGATATATATTTTTGAAAACTACAGGGAATTTTTCCCTGAGAGGAAAGGCCGCGGCCTAACCGACACTCTGATAAAAAAGGCCCTCGAGTCTGAAAATCTGGGACAGGGTGAAATAGTCAGAGATGAAAGGGGAAAGCCCTTTATAAAGGGCCGGGAGGCGCTCTTTATATCGGCGAGCCACAGCGGGGAATATTTCGTCTGCGCAATCTCTGATGCTCCTGTGGGAATAGACGTCCAGGAGGAGAGAGAGGGCAGGCTTTCGAGAATATCCAAAAGGTATTTTTCCGCGGAAGAGCAGGCTTACGTGAAGGAGAGAGGCGAGGCGGGCTTTTTTTCTTTGTGGACACGAAAGGAAGCCTATGCCAAATATACGGGAAGAGGCCTTGAGGAGATAATGAAGGGCACGTCTGTTCTCGGTCGGGAAGACGTGGATTTCGTGGATTTTCAGATAGAGAAAGGAATTTACTGTTCATGCTGCGTGAAGAGATAGAAGAAAAAGAAAAAACTGAGAAGCGTGAAATGAAAAAAGGATATGCGGCAGCCATATTCTTTTCTGTTCTCGTAGGCTTTTCATTTATGGGAATAAAGGTGGCTCAGACATCCACCGACAGTCTCGGTGTGCTGGTCTACAGATACGACTTTGCCTTTGCGGCAATGATAATCCTGATGCTTTTCAGGGTAATAAAGATAGATATAAAGGGGAAGCCCAAAAAGAAGCTGCTTACAACAGCGGCGTTTTATGTGGGATTTATGGCTCTCCAGGTAACGGGACTGGTTTTTGCCACATCTGTGGAGGGATCCATATACTTTGCTCTGGTGCCTATAATAGTTAAAATAATAGCCTCGATATTTCTGGGCGAAAATTCCTCATGGCTTGAAAACTGCTTTGTATGTCTTACTGTAGCGGCCCTTGTGGTTATGCTGGCAATGGGCTCGACGGGGATAAGCTTCAGCCCGGCGGGAGCCGTTCTGCTTCTTGCTTCAAGCGTGTCTATGGCTCTCAGCAATGTTTTCATGCGGTATACGAGAAACGATTACAAGCCGATAGAGACAACCTTTACAATAGTTTTAATGGGCTTTATCGCCTTTAACGCGGCATGGATAATACGGGGCGTCGCTGAGGGGCAGGGAATCGCCGAGTATTTCCTGCCGCTTACAGACATGAAGGTGTTTATAGCCTGCGGCTATCTGGGAATAGGCTGCATACTGCTGTCAGCCCATCTTATGAGCTATATGCTGAGCAAAATGGAGGCTGTCAAGGGGACCATCTTTGGAAATGTCTCAACAGCCATATCCATAGTGGCGGGTGTTGTAATACTGGGAGAGCCTCTCATGTGGTATCATATAGTATGCACCATACTGATAATCGCCGGAGTGGTGGGCCTCAGTTTAAGCGGAAGCGGCGGAAAGTCCGGGAAGGGAGAAAAAAATGAAGCTGACATTTCTCATGGAAAATAAAACCTACAGAGAAGGGATAAAGGCCGAGCACGGCCTTTCTGTGTATATAGAGGCGGAGGATATGAATATTCTTTTTGACGCCGGAGCGACAGACGCCTTTATTTCCAACGCTCTCAGCCTGGGAGTGGAGCTTGAGAGCGTTGAGGCGGCTGTAGTAAGTCACGGTCACTATGATCATACGGGAGGCTTTCCGGCATTTTGCGGAATAAATAAAAGCGCTCCTGTTTATATACATAAAAACGCCTTCAGGCAGTCCTTCAGCATTGAAGGCGAGGGAAAGGAAAAAAAGCTGTCCGGCATAAGGTGGAGCCGGGAGGAAAGAAACGCCTTTGAAGACAGACTGGTCTTTACAGAGGGACCTTTAAAGCTCACGGACAATATATGGATAACGGGAACTGTTGGAAAAGACAGGGACTTCGTTCCTTCGGAAAGGTTTTACTGGACGGATGAAGAGGGAAATACCATAGAGGATGACATGTCCCATGAGCAGTGTCTTGTCATAAGAGAGAAGGAAGGCCTGTATATTTTTTCGGGCTGCAGCCACAGGGGAGTCATGGCTGCTCTAAAGGAAAGCCGGAGTATGTTTCCGGGAGAAAGAGTAGCGGCCTTTGTCTGCGGAATGCATCTTTACAGCGCTTCAGATGAAGACAGAGAGAGAATTGTCAGGGAAACAGCCGCCGCCCTGAGGGAAAACGGCGGGGGAGCCGTTATACCTGTACACTGTACGGGAACAGAGGCTCTGTGTTCCCTTAAGGAGGCGCTGGGAGAAGGCTGCGTAATTCTTTCGGCAGGTAATGTTTACTATGGACGCTAGAAAATACGCGGTTTCGTATCTTAACGCCGGGCCGCGGACTGAAAAACAGGTACGAGATTATCTCAGAAAAAAAGGCTGCGGCCGGGAGGAGACGGAGGAAGCCGTAAAAGAGCTTAAGGACTACGGCTATATTGACGATGAAAATTACTGCCGTATGTATTTTGAGTACGCCTTTGACAGGAAAAGAGGCATAGAGCGAATAAAAAGAGAGCTGCGGGAAAAGGGGGTTTCTTCTGAAATAATAGAAATGGCGCTGGAATCCGCTGAAGACGTGCCGGATCAGTACGAGGAAGCCAAGGCTCTGGCTCTTCAGGCAGCGGCGGGAACGGATATAGGAGGCCTTTCCTTTGAAGAAAGGAGAAGGCTGGCGGCAAGAGCAGGAAGAAGGCTGGCCTACAGAGGCTTTTCTCAGGATATAGTATACAGGGTGATAAAGGAGATATATGGAAGGACAGTTTGAAAGAACAGCGAGGCTTATAGGAGAGGAAGGGGTAAGAAGGCTGAAGGAGGCCTGCGTAACAATAGTGGGTATCGGAGGCGTGGGAAGCTATACGGCCGAAGCCCTGGCCAGAGCCGGTATAGGAAAACTTACCCTTATTGACGGCGACAGGGTGGAGGAAAGCAATATAAACCGGCAGCTGGCGGCTCTTCACAGCACTCTGGGAAGGTATAAGGCCCAGGTTATGGCGGAACGTATAAGAGATATAAATCCTTCCTGTCATGTAACGGCTGACGTTCGTTTTTTTTTGCCCGACACGGAGGAGGCTTTTGATTTCACAGGCTGCGATTATATAGTGGACGCCATAGATACCGTAAAGGGAAAGCTGGCCCTGGCGGAAAGGGCCTTCAGAGAAGAGATCCCGATAATATCCTCTATGGGAACGGGAAACAAGCTGGACCCTTCCATGCTGAAGGTGGCATTTATTGAAGATACAAAGGTCTGTCCTCTTGCCCGGGTAATGAGAAGAGAGCTGAAAAAAAGAGGCCTTAAGGGGCTGAAAACAGTCTATTCGGAAGAAGAGCCCAGAGCGTCGGACAGGGTGCCGGGAAGCATATCCTTCGTGCCCTCCGCGGCGGGACTTATAATTGCCGGGGAGGTTGTAAGGGCTGTCAGCCTATGTGCTGCGGGCCGGTAGTGAAAAGCTCACGGCCCGCTGTTTTTTTTGTAAAAATTTTTTTAACGGAGGAAAATGCGACATTTTTGGTACATGCCGTATGTCATAATAGGCTTACAGAGAAAGGAGTGTGAGAAAAATGATGACGATGGCATGGATATGTATGGCGGGAGCAGTTTTTGTTACAGTATTACTTTTAGGTGACGTAAGAAGGGAAATAGAGTATAATAGAAAAAGAAAAATACGTCAAAAAGGAGCGGATTATGGATTACAAAAAACAGCTTATAGAGAAAATAGAGAGCTTTTACGTAGATGTGGTTGAGGAGTTTAAGGAAGCGGAGCTTCAGATAATGGCCGATTCCAAGTTCAGGAGCATATTTAAAAGGAAAAACTACGGCGGAAACGTGGCGAAGCTGCGGGAATGTAAAAAGGCCGCTCTGGCCATAGACATAAGAGATCTGAACATACCCAAGGGCGACAGGGAGTCTGACGAGGTGGAGCACCGCTTTGAAAGGTGTCTTGTAATATTCAATAATCTGTGCGACGCCTACATAGATCTTCAGCTGTCTTTAAAGAAAAAGGCAGAGGGAGCCAATATGTCGTTTGCTCAGTACAGAGAGGTGTTTCAGAAGGTGCAGGACGCGAGGGCCGGCTTAAACAGCGCTCTTCACGAGCTCGATATAGTATATACGGATTATACCTGCGACGAGGAGGGGGACCCTTACACATATATTGACTGAGATGGAAGGAAAACAGGTAAAGAAGCTTTACATACTTTATATTCTCAAAATACTGGAGAAGTACTCCGACTGCAACCACAGGCTGACTCAGCAGGATATAATAAAGCTCATGGAAAAGGAATACGGAGTATCCTGCGAGAGAAAGACCGTGTCAAGGAACATAAGCGACCTGGCGGACGCGGGATACGAGATAGAAAGACGGGACGGAGGATATTATCTGGACAGCAGGCCCTTTGAGGACAGTGAGCTGCGCCTTCTTATAGACAGCGTTATAGCTTCAAGACATATACCGGCCAGGCAGGCGGCTGATCTTGTGGATAAGCTTATGGGGCAGTCAAGCGTGTATTTTAAAAACAGCCTGAAGCACATATACAGTCTTGACAAGATGGAGCACGAAGAGAGCAACGATCTCTTCTGGAACCTGGAATGTATCGGCGAAGCCATAGACAGGAACAGGAAGATCGCTTTTTACTACAATAAATACGGTGAGGATAAGAAGCTTCATCATACTACGGAAAAGGAGCATGTGGTAAATCCCTATTATATAGCCATTGCCAACGGCAGGTACTATCTTGTGGCCAACAACGACAGATACAGGGATATAACGCATTTCAGACTGGAAAAAATAAGCGGGGCCAGAATACTCAAGGAGGCAAGAAAGCCAAAGGAGGAAATCGAGGAGTTTAAAGGCGGCGAAGGACTCTCAAAGCATATGGTGGAAAGAGTCTATATGTTTTCGGGGAGCCCCTGCAGGGTGGTAATGAAGGTAAGTCCTGAGGGAATAAACGACGCAATCGACTGGCTGGGAAGGGATATAAGAATAGAGAAGAAGGACGGTTATTTCACAGTAGAGACAGTGACCAACAAAAATGCCATAAAGTACTGGGCCATGCAGTTTGGAGAAAGGACAGAAATACTGGAGCCTGAGGAGCTGCGAAAGGAAATAGGCATAATGACAGCTCATATGAATGAAAAATACAACGGAGGAAAATAGATTGGAAAATTTGAACCTTATAATGCTGGCAAGTCTTCTGGCCGCGGTGGCGGTCCTTATAGTACTGGCAATCGTAATGATTTCAAGACTTTCAAAGGGCAGCGGCGGCAGCGGCACAGGGGAGCGCGACCTGAGAGAAGAAATGAACAGATCGAGGCAGGAGACCATAGAGACTGTTCAGAGCAGCGTTAAAAACATGGGAGACATACTGGCTCAGAGTCAGAGGGAGTCCGCGGACATGCAGAGCAAAAGGCTCGGGGAGCTTAACAGGCAGTTTTCGGACACCTCCATGGAAATAGAGCAGCGTCTTGAAAATATAAGAAAAACCATGGAAAGCAGAATAGCCGCCATGACGGAGGAAAACAACAGACAGCTTTCCGAAATGAGAAATACTGTGGATGAAAAGCTTCAGAAGACTCTGGAGGAAAGAATAGGGAGATCCTTTAAGCAGGTGAGCGACACTCTGGAGCAGGTGACCAGAGGTCTGGGAGAGATGCAGACTCTGGCCGCCGGAGTGGGGGATCTTAAGAAGGTGCTGTCAAATGTAAAAACAAGAGGAATCCTGGGAGAGATACAGCTGGGAGCCATTCTTGAGCAGATACTTTCTCCCGAGCAGTACGATGAAAACGTGGCTGTCAGGGGAGGCTCCGAAAGAGTGGAGTTCGCGGTAAAATTTCCGTGTGAGGGAGAAGGCTTTGTGTATCTGCCCATAGACTCCAAGTTTCCGGCGGACGCATATACCAATCTTCTTGACGCCTACGACACGGGAGACAAGGCGCTTATAAAGACAGCGGTTGACGGTCTGAAGAACGCTGTGATAAAATCAGCCAGAGATATAAAGACAAAATATATACATCCGCCGGCAACAACGGAATTCGCCATAATGTTTCTTCCCTTTGAGGGGCTTTACGCGGAGGTGCTGAGACAGGGAATAGTGGAATCCCTTCAGCAGGACTACAGAGTGACCATAGCCGGGCCTACCACTATGGCGGCCATGCTCAACAGCTTTCAGATGGGCTTCAGGTCTCTGGCTCTTCAGAAGAGATCGGGAGAGGTCTGGGACACTCTGGCAAAGGTCAGAAATGAATTCGATAAATTCGGTGAGGTCCTCACAAAGACTCAGAATAAAATGGAACAGGCTCAGAAGGATCTGGAGCTTTTAGTGGGAGTGAGAACCAGAACCATACAGAGAGCTTTGAAAAACGTAGCTCTTGAAGACGGAGTCAAAGGAGAGCTGCCGGAGGATCAGATATAGGAGATAATATGAGCATTTACGCTATTGGGGACACGCACCTTTCCTTCGCGGAGGGAAAGGAAAAGCCCATGGATATTTTCGGGCCCAGATGGTATCAGCACTGGAAGCGCCTTGAAAAGAACTGGAGAGACATGGTAAAGGAGGAGGATACTGTCATAGTGGCAGGGGATATATCCTGGGCTCTGAAGCTGGAGGACGCCAAAGCCGATCTCGACTGGATAGACGCTCTTCCCGGAAGAAAGGTCATGTTCAAGGGCAATCATGATCTCTGGTGGAGCGGAATAAAGCGGCTCAACGCCATGTATGAAAATATTACCTTTATTCAGAACGATTTTTTTCTGGCGGAAAATATCTATATATGCGGCAGCAGAGGGTGGATTACTCCTGACAGCGATGAGTTTTCCCAGGAGGATGAAAAGGTCTACAGGAGAGAGCAGATGAGGCTTGAGGCTTCCATTGAGAAAGCGGAAGCCCACATAAAGAAAAGAATATCAGCGGGAGAAACGGAAAAAGGGGAAACGGAAATCATAGGAGTAATGCATTATCCGCCGGTGTCAAAGCCAGCGGCTTTTTCGGGTTTTCAGCAGATTTTTGAGGATCACGGAATAAAGCGTGTATTTTACGGGCATGTTCACGGAGAGGAAGGCTTCAGAAACACCATAAGAGGAAAGCATCACGGAATAGAGTATTTTCTCATTTCTCTTGATTTTCTCAATGGGCAGCCTTTTGTCGTAAAGAAATGAGGTGAAGACAATATGGACAGAGGAAATATGAACACCGTTGACGTAATTACGAGAAAAAGGGATGGCTTTAAGCTTGAGGCAGATGAAATCCGCTATATGGTAGAAGGGTATACTCAGGGAGATATACCGGACTACCAGATGGCGGCTTTTCTTATGGCGGTATATTTCAGAGAAATGGACAGAGAAGAGACGGTGGCTCTTACAGAGGCCATGAAAAGCTCAGGGGATACGGCTGATCTTACGGCCATAAAGGGAATCAAGGTGGATAAGCACAGTACAGGCGGCGTAGGAGACAAGACTACGCTTATAGCGGGACCTCTGGCGGCTGCCTGCGGCGTGCCTGTGGCGAAAATGAGCGGAAGAGGGCTGGGCTTTACGGGAGGCACAGTGGACAAGCTGGAGTCCATACCGGGATTTTCAACAGCTGTAGAGGAGAAGGAATTCATAAGGCTTGTCAACGAAAACGGAATAGCCGTTATCGGGCAGACGGGACAGATAGCGCCGGCGGATAAGAAAATATACGCGCTCAGAGACGTTACGGCCACAGTGGAAAATCTCAGCCTCATAACATCGAGCATTATGAGCAAGAAGCTGGCCTCGGGATCGGACGCTATACTCCTCGACGTTAAATGCGGCAGCGGGGCCTTTATGAAAACCATCGGGGAGGCGGAAAAGCTGGCATCTCTTATGGTAGATATAGGAACAGCCGGAGGAAAGCGCACGGCGGCCCTTATAACTGATATGAGCCAGCCTCTCGGAATGGGAGTGGGAAACGCCATAGAGGTGAGGGAAGCCATAGAGGTACTGAAGGGAAAAGGTCCGGAGGACATAACGGAGCTGTCGGTCCGTCTGGCGGCGATGATGGTATATCTCGGTGAGAAGGCTGAGGATGAAGAGAAAGCCGTGGAAATGGTCAGAAAGGCCCTGGAGGATGGACGCGGTCTGGAAAAATTCAGAGAGCTTGTAAAAGGCCAGGGAGGAAATCCTCGTATAACGGAGGATTACAGTCTGCTGCCTGAAGGGAAAATATGTCTCCCGCTCAGAGCATGGGAGGACGGATATATAGAGGAAATAGACGCCATGAGGACGGGACTGGCTTCTCAGCATTCGGGAGCGGGCAGAGAAAAGAAGGAGGATGCCATAGATCTTTCGGCAGGCATTCTTTTTAACCATAAAGTGGGAGTCTTTGTAAAAAAAGGCGAAACCATATGTGAGGTTTATGGTAATGATGTGAAAAAAGCGGAAAAAGCATTGGAGGAAATGAGCAATGCTGTTAGAATAAGTAAAGACGAACCTGGAGTTCCTGCTTTAATAAAGAAAACCATAGGGAGGTAGCTTTGTATGAAACGCTTCGCGATTTTTTTCGTGCTCGCGGCGCTGCTTTTGTGTTTTGGAGGCTGCGGCAGAGAGGAAAGCGGTGAAAACAACAAAACTTCTGAAAGTGAAGTAGCCATGGTGACTCAGACGGGAGGCACTGACGACGAAGGCTTTAACCAGTCCATGTGGGAGGAGGTTGAAGACTACTGCGGGGAAAACAACATGACCTACGCCCATTACGCCCCTGAGGAACAGACGGAGGAGGCCTATCTGGCCGCCGTTGAGAAGGCTGTCTCAAAGGAGGCAAAGTTAATAATAATGTGCGGAAGCGGTCTTGAAACAGCCGTTTATACAGCTCAGTCCACATATCCGGATGTGAACTTCCTTATTGTGGACGGAGTCCCTCACGACGCTCAGAACAACTACGCCATGGGAGGCAATACCGCCAGCGTAATATTCGCCGAGGAGGAGGCGGGTTATCTTGCGGGATACGCGGCGGTAAAGGACGGATACACCAGTCTCGGCTTTATGGGAGGCATGGAAACTCCGGCTATAAAAAGGTACGGCTACGGCTTTGTTCAGGGAGCCGCGGCAGCGGCGGCGGAAGCGGAGACAAAGATAGACATGAGATATATGTACGCAGGCACCTATGAGGAATCCGATGAGGTGAGATCCACGGCGGCCTCCTGGTATAAAGACGGCACTCAGGTTATTTTCGCATGTGGAGGAGCCATGGGAGAATCGGTCATAAAGGCGGCTGAAAACAACGATGGAAAGGTAATAGGCGTTGACGTTGATCAGAGCGGCCTTTCAGAGACGGTTATAACCTCTGCGGAAAAGGGCCTGGGCAAGGCTGTTGAAAATGTTCTTAAAAGCTACGGCAGAGGCAGCTTTCCGGGAGGATCGGCCTTTAACTATACGGCCAGAAACGACGGCGTGTCTCTGGAAATTGAAAACGCAAGGTTCAGCAGCTTCTCACAGGAGGATTACAATAAGGTGTTTAACAGTCTCAAGGAGGGAAGCATAGAGCTTAAAAAGGATACTGACGTTGATTCCGTAAGCCAGATAACAGGGGACTGGATAACCATAAAGCAGTAGCCTGAAGTCCGGTGAAGAAAAGTTTTAAAATTCCAATAAAAGGTAGACCATTTAAACAATATATGTTAGTATAATTATAATATAGATGGAGGATTGACATGAAA
>DVMP01000034.1 GCA_018714925.1 Candidatus Allocopromorpha excrementigallinarum | reverse complement strand
TGCCTATTCCGCCAAGGCCGCAAATGTATCTCTAATTTTTCAGTACTTCTCTATTGTACGGATTTACCATGGCTTTGTCAACAAAAGAATAGGTTATTTTTGCAAAAAAAATAATAATACCAGCTGTCCCTTTCCTGACTGTTCTTATTCAAAGCTTTCATCTTTTAACCTCTGACGTCGTAGACTGTTTTCTTATTTTCTCTTTTCTCTTCCTGCGGTCAGACCGCCTTTCTTCGTCCTGATGCCCCGTGGTTTTCTTAAAGTTTCCGCTTTGACCTTTCTCCACTTTGGGCGCCCTGCCCTCACGCGGATCGTCAGAATAAGATCCAACTGGTATTATCTTTGTTCCGTCTTTGTCATTTCTGGTGGAATCACCCTCTTTCATGCCTCCCTGCTGTCTCAGCCGAAAGTTATTTATCGAAATTCCGAGCTTTTGCTCTTCTCCTTTCTTGTCTTGATTATAACACCGGCTCTTTAGTTTTGCAAGAATTTTTTGAAAATTTCGTTATGTTTTTTGCCGTCTCATCTTTCCTCGCTGATTTCCACCAGTCTGCCCATGGTAGACCTCACCACATCGGCTCTTGACAGGGTTCCCGTCAGCCTTCCTTCTCTGGTGACAGGAAGCTTTTTAATATGGTATCTGGAAAAGAGAGTGCAGGCCGCTTCCATAGGGGTTTCCTCATCAATGGATATAACCTTGCTTGCGGCTATATCCGCCGCATTCAGCTTCATCAGCTCCTCAATGCGCTGTTCAAAAGGCTCAAGGTCAGAGATTCTGTATATCATAAGAGCGTTGTCAAACATCATTCCGTCGTTTCTGCCCAGGTATTTCATTATATCGCCGTCGGTTATAAAGCCTTTGATCCTTTTATCCTCATCTACTATGGGAAGTCCCCCTGTTTTCTTTTCAATAAGCATTTTTATAGCGTCGGCAACAGTTGCCGTGTCCAGGAGATAATAAGGCTCGGTGTTCATGACTGAGCCCGCGGAGGAGCCGAGAGTAATAGATCCTCCCGCCGGAAGACTTTCTCTTACAAAGGCGGCCTTTCCGGAGGCTTCTCCTCTTCTGTCACGTACAAAAATGATTATCACCAGAACAGCCGCAAGGGATATAACGCTTAAAAATCCAAATGCGTAATGCTGTCCCGTAAGTCTCTGTACCTGAGGGGATGCCTGTGGAACAGTGGCGGCGCCCATGGCGTTTACAGTCATCAGGAGAGCAGTCATAAACGAAGCCGAAACCTGATTAAGGGTATTGGTAAGAGCGTTGCCGTGCTGTATTACCTTGTCGTCAAGGGAATTAATTCCCCATGTGTTCATAGGAGTCTGGGTAAAGTGCTGAGCCACAGGAAAAATTGTATATATAAGGGCTATAAATAAAATCCCCGCGTCCAAATCCAGAAGCAAAAGGCTGGTGGTGCCGACAAATACAAATATTATGCCGGGCACCACGCATTTTCTTACACCTATCCGGTCAAACAGCCGGCCCGCGACGATACTGGCCGCTCCGCCCAGCAGAGCGCCGGGCATCATGGCAAGTCCCGTCACAAGAGGAGGATAACCCATGGTATTCTGTATATAAAGAGGCATTATAACATTCAGGCTTATAAGCGTTCCCTGAAGAATCATGGCTATAATTACGGCAACTCTGAAATCCCTCACCTTTAAAACATCTATTTTCAGAAGAGGCACCTCCAGCTTCCCCTGTCTTCTCACAAAGGCTCCCAGAAGCAGGATTCCCAGCGCCATAAGAGCTATAGTCACAGCTGTATTAGACGCTGAGGAGAAGGTGGAAAAGCCGTAAAGCAGCGATAAAAGTCCCGCGGCGCAGAGAAAAACAGAAGGCTTGTCAAAGCTGGTGCGTGAAAAGGATATGTCTGTATCTATCTTTCCGGCGCCTATGGCGATAATAAGAAGGGCAAGACAGCATATTACCAGGAACAGTCCTCTCCAGCCCGTCGCAGCCAGAAGAAGTCCCGACAGTATAGGCCCTATGGCGGGTGCAAAGCACATGGCAAGGGTTACTATTCCCATGGCGCTGCCACGCTTTTCCCTTGGAAATGTGAGAAGTATGACAGAAAACATCATTGGCATGGTAATACCGGCTCCTACAGCCTGAAATATTCGTCCCACCAGTATTATCCAGAATCCGGGCGCAGCGGCGCCTACAATGGTTCCTGCCGTAAAGAGGATAAGGGCTCCCAGAAAAAGTCTTTTAACGCTGAAGCGCCCAAGGAGATAAGCTGAAAGAGGTATGGTAACGGCGTTGGCAAGAGAGTAGGCTGAAACAAGCCACTGAACCGTCACCTCATTTACTCCGAAATCGGACATTATTACCGGCAGAGCCGGGTTAAGAGCGTTCTGATTAAGCATTGTAAGTATAGTTCCGAAAAGAAGGACTCCTACAGTAATCAGGTCTTTCCTTTTAATTGACATTTTATGACCTCCGTTTCATTAATTATCATTTTCATCCTTTTTATTATTACATACGGGAGGCCGCCGGTAAATTGATTGTTTCTTATTGTTGATAACAAAAAGTTATTAATGCACCGCACAGGTCCGTTAATATGATATAATATAAATAAAAAGAAACAGAGGTTGATAATCAATGAACATAAACAGTCTCAAATGCTTTATTCTGGTAGCCGAGAATCTGAGCTTCGCCAGAACAGCGGAAGCCATGCACAAATCACAGCCGGCGGTTACAAAGCAGATAAACGCCCTGGAAAATGAACTGGGAGTAACCCTCTTTCTTCGCTCTCCCCGTCATGTGGAGCTTACTCCGGCAGGCATGTCCTTCTACAAGGATGCCAGGGATATTGTCATCAGCACTGAAAGAGCCGTGGAAAGGGCCAAAAAACAGGAGTCGGGAGAAAACACCATAAGTCTGGGCCTCAGCAATCCTGCCGCTCTCTTCTGCCTTACGCCCCTTCTGTCCCGGCTTCATGAGGAGATTCCTGATCTTCGTCCTTCAATCCAGGTGCTCAATCACAAAACCATCCTCAGCCTTTTCGCGGAGGTCAAGCTGGACGCGCTGTTTTTTTACAGAGAAAACGCGCCCGAAAAAACGGACGCGTCCTTTAAAGAGCTTCAAAAAGACTCCTGTGTATGTCTTCTCCCCAAGGGCCATCCCTTTGAGAAAAAGGAAATCCTGTCACTGGATGATTTGAGCAGATCGCCCCTGATAGTATGCAATCCTCTCAGCGCGCCTCTGGCAACCGCCTCTCTTCAGCAACGTCTGCTGGAACGCTGCTCCCCTGAAAGGGTATTTTACTGCGACACAGTAGAGATCGCCCATACAATGGTGGCTGCCGGAATGGGTCTTTCTCTTCTTCCCGGCCTTCTGTGTCTGAAATCGCCGGATTTTTCCACAGCTCCCATTGAAGGCGGCGACAGGCTTTCCTTCGGAATTTTTTACCGCAGGCAGAACAGAAATCCTGTGCTGAAAAGACTTTTGAAAATCATTTCCTCCTGACAACGGTCTCGAGAAATTTGTCCAGCTTTTCATACAGCTCCCCTTCGCTTCCCGAGTTGTCAATGCTGAAATCAGCCCTTTTGAGCTTTTCCTCATCTCCCATCTGGCTGTTTATTCTGTTTCTCACATCTCTGTCCGTCACGCCGTCTCTTTCCATGACTCTTTTTATTCTCATGTCTTCATCAGCCGTAAGAAGCAGAACACAGTCGCACATGGTGTCAAGTCCCGCCTCAAAGAGCAGGGGGGCGTCGAGGAGAACGGCCCTTGCCCTTCCCTCTTCCTTTGCCCTGTCAATTCGGAAGGCTATTTCCTCTATTATGGCGTCGAACATTATTTCCTCCAGCCTTTCCCTTTTGTCTCTGTCGCTGAACACTATTGACGCGAGAGCCTTTCTGTCCAGATCTCCGTCCCCGTTTATTAAACCGGGGCCAAAGGCCTCGTCTATAACGGGCAGCATGGGGCTTCCCGCCCGGGTCAGCTGCCTGCTTATCTCATCCGCGTCTATATGAGCAAGTCCTTTTTCTCTCAGACAGGCGGCCGCGGTGGACTTTCCCGTTCCTATGCCCCCTGTTATTCCTATGACCATCATTTCAGCTCGTACCAGTTCTTTCCTTCGTTGAGATCAGCCTTCAGCTCTACAGCCAGACTTGCCGCCGCTTCCATGTTTTTCACAAGAAGCTCCTCCACCTGTTCCTTTTCGTCCTCATAGGTATTTATTATCAGCTCGTCATGAACCTGAAGAATGAGCTTTGATTTCAGCCCCTTCTCCTTTATGGCCTCGTAGACCTTTATCATGGCTATCTTTATTATATCAGCCGCGCTGCCCTGTATGGGAGTGTTCATGGCAAGCCTCTCTCCTACCTGACGGGCCATATACTGAGACGCCTTTATTTCCTTTATATGGCGTTTTCTCCCCATAAGGGTGGTAACGTATCCGTTTTCTCTGCAGAATTCCACCTGGCTGTCCATAAACTCCTTTACAGCCGCGTGCTTTTTAAAGTATGTGTTTATATACTCCTCAGCGTCCTTTCTGGTTATATGAAGCTCCGAGGAAAGTCCGAAGGAGCTCATGCCGTATATTACTCCGAAATTAACGGCCTTTGCCCTGCTTCTCTGCTCAAGGGTAATCTCATCCTCATTTACACCCAGCACGTTGGCCGCCGTGGCTCTGTGTATGTCCTCTCCGTTGTTAAAGGCTTTTATAAGCCCCTGATCCGCTGACATATGCGCCAGTATTCTCAGCTCTATCTGAGAGTAGTCTGCTCCCACCAGCACGCACTTTTCGTTTTCGGGGATAAAGGCCCTTCTCAGCTTTCTCCCCAGCTCCTGCCTCACAGGGATATTCTGCAGATTGGGCTCCGTACAGCTTATTCTGCCTGTGGTGGTTACAGTCTGGTGGAAGTGGGCGTGCACCTTTCCATCCTCTCTGTTTATCAAAGGTATAAGTCCGTCTATATATGTGCTCTTCAGCTTTGCCAGCATTCTGTACTGGAGGATGGCGGGCACGATAGGATGCTTTTCCCTGATTCTTTCGAGGATATCGGCGCTGGTGGAATATCCTCTCTTGGTCTTCTTTCCCGCCGGAAGTCCCAGCTTTTCAAAGAGAATATCTCCCAGCTGAAAAGGCGAGTTAATGTTAAAGGTCTCTCCCGCCATCTGGTGAATTTCTTCCGTAAGTCTGTCTATTTCCTCTGTCAGAATATCGCCGAATCGCTTCAGTTCCTCTCTGTCAGCCTTAAAGCCCTCCTTTTCCATGGAGGCCATTACCTTCACAAGAGGCAGCTCGATATTGTAGAGGATGTTTTCCAGTTCCTCCTCCCTTACGGAATTTTTCTGAATCTCCATAAGGCTCATTACCGCCGTGCATATTCTGAAGCCGTAGTCCATATAAGCCCTGGTCATGTCCGTGAACATATCCACCTGGCCGTTGTCAGCCATAAAGTCCTTTTCCTCCTCCACCGTAACGTGAAGATATTCGTTGGAAAGAGCCGAAAGACTGTAATTGCTTCTTCCTGAATCCAGAACGTACTGAGCCACCGCCGTGTCAAAGGAGGCCTCCGGATCGGAGATTCCTCCATACATCATCATGTAAAAATCACGCTTAAGCCCGTGGCCGGCATAGGTTGTTTTCTGTTCTTCAAGCCACGGAAAGAAGCCCTTCAGACTGGCGCAGTCAAAGTAAAAATATTTTCCTCCGTTAACGAGAGCCGCGCCCTCTACGGAAGGCGTCTGCAGATGGCTGTAGTCTCCGAAAATTTTTATTACGGTTTCTCCCTCAAGGGATATGTTCTCAAGCTGACGGTCCTCATTTACCAGGATCCGCTCCAGCTCAGGCAGATCCGCCGGCAGAGATGTTTTGCCCTCCGTTTCCGCCAAATCCTCTCTCCCTCCGGTCCTGAGCTTTTTAAGGAACCTATTGAATTCCAGCTTTGTGTACAGCTCTATGAGCCTTTCGTAATCCGGCTCCTTCAGCTTAAGCTCCTCAAAGTCAATCTCTACGGGAACATGGGTGTTTATAGTGGCCAGCCTCTTGCTCATAAGGGCCAGCTGAACATTCTCCTCCACCTTTGCCTTCAGGCCCTTTGGAGTTATATTTTCCACATTGGCTATTATGTTCTCCATGGTGCCGAACTGCTTTATAAGCTTTGAAGCGGTCTTTTCCCCCACTCCGGGAATACCGGGTATATTGTCGGACTGGTCTCCCATGAGCCCTTTAAAATCTATAAACTGCTCGGGAGTAAAGCCGTATTTGTCTATCATGGCCTGTCTGTCGTATATCTCAAACTCGGAAACTCCTCTTCTGGTTATTATGACCTTTGTGGCCTCTGTAGCCAGCTGCAGCTCATCCTTGTCTCCTGTGAATATATAAGTCTCAAAGCCTGCCTCCTCGGCTTCCCTGGCCACTGTGCCTATTATATCGTCAGCCTCAAAGCCTTCCAGCTCCATCTGCTTTATATTCATGGCTCTGAGAATATCCTTGAGAATGGGAATCTCCATTGCAAGCTCCGGCGGCATCTTTTTTCTTCCCGCCTTATACTCCTCGTATTCCTTATGTCTGAAGGTGGGAGCCTTCAGGTCAAAGGCCACCGCCATATACTCAGGCTCATAATCTCTTCTCAGCTTGTCCATCATGTTGAGGAAGCCGTATATTCCCTGAGTGAATATGCCTTCCTTTGTTATCATCGGCCTCTGCATGGCGTAGTAGGCCCTGTTTATAAGGCTGTTGCCGTCTATAACAGCTAGTCTTTTCATATTCTCCATCCTTTAAAAATCCATATCCGCGAGAGCCTTGAATCCGTAAGCCGAGCTGGCGCTTCTCACTCCGTCGTTTATGGCCTTTGCCATTACATAGGCTCCCAGATCTCCCAGGGCGTCCTGATTTACCTCTACCTCCCCCTTTGACAGGAAAAAGATCGTGTCTCCGTCGGCTGAGGTGTGGACCGGCTTTATAGCGGCTCCGTAGCCGTCGTGGGCCATAGAAGCCAGCTTGCAGCACTGTGACTTGTCGAGGGAGGCGTTTGTTATTATACAGCCTATGGTGGTGTTTCCCGTAAATACGTTTTTCTGTTCCTCCACAGATTCCCACATAAGCCTTCTTGTATCCGCGAGGCTCCTTCCATCCTCTGAAAGCAGACCGCCTATTTTCTCTCCCGTATCGGCGTCGTAAACGTCTCCCAGACAGTTGACAGCCGCAAGAGCGCCTATCTTAAGTCTTCCCACCTTTACGGCATAAGCTCCCAGGCCTCCCTTCATGGCCCGCTCAACGCCCATGTACTTTCCTATGGTTGCCCCTGTTCCGGCGCCTGTGTTTCCTGAGGAAAAGCCCTTGCTTTCCGAATCAAGACAGGCTCTGTATCCCATTTCTTCATCGGGCCTTATTCTGCTGTCGCCTGCTATGAGATCAAAAAGACAGGCAGCCGGCACAAGAGGGACCCTCGCCGCTCCCGCGTCAAAGCCTATATTCCTCTCTTCCATATACCTCATCACTCCGGCGGCGGCATTGAGGCCGAAGGCGCTCCCTCCCGAGAGAAGCACGCCGTAAACCTCCTGACAGAGGCTGAGGGGATTGAGAAGATCCGTCTCTCTGGTGGCCGGTCCGCCTCCTCTTACGTCAACACCTGCCGCGGCGCCGTCGCCGCATATTATTACGGTAGCGCCTGTTCCTCCCTTAAGGTCCTGGGCGTTTCCTATTCTGAAGCCTTCTATTTCTTCTATAGATATTCTTTCCAAGGAACACCTCCATCAAACAATCTCACTGAAGCTTTTTCCATGAGAACCAGTAGGCCATGCCTACAAAAATTCCTCCTCCTATTATATTACCTAATGTAACAGGAAGCAAATTATTCATCAGAAATCCGTAAAGGGTAAGTCCGCTCACATCCGCTCCCGAAAGCTGAACATAAGAATCACAGGCGGCCGCCATCATTCCTGAAGGGATAAAGTACATATTGGCCACGCTGTGCTCAAATCCCGAAAGAACGAAAAGTCCTATACAGAAGAATATTGAGAATATCTTTCCCATCGTCTCCGACGCTCCCGTGGACATCCACACGGCCAGACATACGAGCCAGTTGCACATTATTCCCAGGAGAAAGGCCTTTCCGAAGCTGAGACTCACCTTGGATACGGCTGTATTTACCGTAGCCGCTCCCAGAAGCCCTCCGCCGCTTTCAAGGAGTCCCGAACAGTTTATGAAAACGGCTATTATAAGAGCTCCTGTAAAATTTCCCACGTAAACTACAATCCAGTTTCTCATCATTGAGGAAATCTTTATTTTCCTGTCAAGTACCCCCGTAATCATAAGGGTATTACCCGTAAAGAGCTCGGCTCCGCACAAAACCACCATCATAAGGCCCACAGGGAATACGGCGGCCGAGGCCAGCCTGCCCAGCCCGAAGGTTTCCGGATTCATGGTGAGATTAAATGAGGCCATGGCTGATGCCTGCGCCCCAAAAGCTATAAAAGCTCCCGCCATTACAGCCAGAAGCAGGAGCCTTCCGGCTCCTGCCGTTGCCTTTGATATACTTGATTCAGATACCTTTTCCAGTATCTCGGCAGATGTAAGTGTTTTCAATTCAGTATGTTTCCTTTCACGCTTCTGTTATGAGACTGCATATGGAGTTGGAAAACTCAACAGGATCCTCCACAGGGAGGCCCTCTATGAGCAGAGCCTGATCGTAGAGAAGTCCCGCGTACATTTTCAGCCTTTCTTTATCCTCAGCATATGCTTTGTTAAGGGCTTTCAGTATAGGATGATTTGCGTTTATCTCAAGAACCCTTTCGGCCTTGATCTTTTCATCCACAGGCATGGAGTTGAGCACCTTCTCCATCTCTATGGAAAGCTCTCCCTTTGACGTCAGGCATACGGGGTGGGTCTTCAGCCTCTGGGAAAGGCTTACGTCAGCTACCTTGCCATCGAGAGCCTCCTTCATGTACTGAAGCATGTCCTTGCTTTCCTCCGACTGCTTTTCCGCCTTTTCCTTTTCCTCCGCCGTCTCTTCTATGTCAAGGTCCTCCGAGGATACCGACTTGAATTCCTTTCCGTCAAACTCGTGAAGCACCTGGAGGGCGAACTCGTCCACATCGTCTGTAAGGTATAATATCTCATATCCTCTGTCCTTGAGAACCTCCGTCTGAGGAAGCTTGTCTATCTTCTCAGGAGATTCGCCGCTGGCGTAATAGATATATTTCTGCTCCTCCTTCATCCTGCTTACGTATTCCGAAAGGGTTACAAGGTCCTTTTCCTCCGACGAATAGAACATTACCAGGTCCTTCAGCTTGTCCCTGTTGGCTCCGAAGCCCTCGTACATGCCGTACTTTATCTGAAGACCGAAGTTTTCGAAGAATTCCTTGTACCTGTCTCTGTCGGTATTGAGCATGGATACCAGCTCGCTCTTTATTTTCTTTTCCAGCCTCTGGGCTATAGCCTTGAGCTGTCTGTCATGCTGGAGCATCTCCCTGGATATGTTAAGGGACAGATCCTGAGAATCCACAAGTCCTCTTACAAAGCTGAAGTAATCAGGCAGAAGATCCGGGCATTTGTCCATTATGAGAACTCCCGAGGAATAAAGCTGCAGTCCCTTTTCAAAGTCCTTTGTATAATAGTTGTACGGAGCTTTTCCCGGTATAAAGAGAAGAGCCGTGTAGCTTACAACGCCTTCAACATCTGTATGTATTACCTTCACAGGATCCGTAAAGTCGTAGAATTTTTCCCTGTAGAAGCTGTTGTAATCCTCTTCCCTGATCTCGCTCTTGTTTTTCTTCCACAGAGGCACCATGCTGTTGAGGGTTTCCAGCTGGCTGTAGGTCTCGTATTCCCGTTCCTCCGGCTTCTTATCCTTGTCTCCCTCCTTGATTCTCTGCTTCTCCACCATCATCTGTATCGGGTATCTTATGTAATCGGAATATTTTCCCACAAGATCTCTTATGGTGTACTCCTCAAGGAATCTGCTGTAATTTTCATCCTCTGTGTCGGCCTTGAGCTCAAGAGTTATCTCCGTACCGCAGCCTTCCTTTTCCCCTTCCTTTACGGTATATCCGTCGGCTCCCGAGGATTCCCATATATAGGCCTTTTCTTCACCGTAGGCTCTGCTTAATACCGTTACCTTGTCGCTTACCATAAAGGCAGAGTAAAAGCCTACTCCGAACTGACCTATAATATCAACATCTTCCTTTTTTTCCATTTCCTGTTTAAAGTCAAGAGAGCCGCTTCTGGCTATTGTGCCCAGATTGCTTTCCAGCTCCTCCTTTGTCATTCCCATGCCGTTGTCCTTTATGGTGAGGGTCCTCTTTTCCTTGTCCGTCTCTATTCTTATGGAAAAATCATCTCTGGACACTCCTGTGTCCCCTTCCGTCAGACTGTGATAATACAGCTTGTCTATAGCGTCGCTGGCGTTGGAGATCAGCTCCCTTAAAAATATCTCCTTATGAGTGTAAATGGAGTTTATCATCAAGTCAAGCAGCCGCTTAGACTCTGCTTTAAATTGTTTTTTTGCCATTTCAAATTTCTCCTTCCGATTATTAGCACTCAAATACCATGAGTGCTAATAAT
>DVMP01000033.1 GCA_018714925.1 Candidatus Allocopromorpha excrementigallinarum | reverse complement strand
GAGACATAGTGGTGTTCCAGTCAGATATAGACAAGGAAGACGGGAGCGGAAAAAAACTGCTTATAAAAAGAGTGGTAGGTGTTGAAAATGATACTATAAGCATCGCCGACGGGGTGGTCTACAGAAACGGAACGCCCCTTGACGAGCCTTATACTCTTGAGGGATATACTTCAGGAGATGTGGACAGTTATCATGTTCCACAGGATCAGGTATACGTAATGGGGGATAACAGAAGCATAAGTCTCGACAGCAGAGCTGAGGAAGTGGGGACCGTCAGTGAGGATGACATAATAGGCAAGGCCTTTGTCAGACTATATCCCTTTGATCAGATAGGACTTCTTTAGAAAAGAGGAAGGCTTCACAGGAATGTTTAAATTTCCTTTCAGAGATTCATACATATTTTCAGGAGGGATCTTATGAAGGGAAAGGTATTTATATATATGGGAGCGGCTCTGGCAGGAGCCGCCGCGGCATTTTTTCTTTCGGGAATATTTTATATTACCACGGTGACAGGAGCCGGAATGGAGCCTGAGCTTAGAGACGGAACAACAGTTATAATAAACAAAACAGCCTATATGGACAGCAGCCCTGAAATCGGAGATATAGCAGCCTTTAAAAACCGTGTGTACGGGGAAAACGGGGAGAGCGGCATACTTGTACGGCGGGTAGCCGCGGGCCCGGGAGACTCTGTAGAGATAAAGGATAATATATTTTATCTTAACGGAAAGCCCTACGATAAATACATGAACGAGGCAGTCCATATGGAGGATATGGATAAAGTGAATCTCGATGAAAGCAGCGTCTTTCTTTTAAACGACAACAGAAAGGCGCTGCTTGACAGCAGGGACGAAGCCGTCGGTGTACTAAAGGTGAAAGACCTTCTCGGAAAGGTCTGTTTTAAGTAAGAAGAGAGCGGGATAAAAATGAAATTAGCGGCAAATAATAAAAAGGCAAGACACGATTATTTCATAGAAGAAACTTATGAAGCCGGTATAGCCCTTACGGGAACAGAGATTAAATCAGTAAGACATGGCAGAGTGAGCATAAAGGAGAGCTACGCCAAAATAGAAGGCGAGGAAGTGATTCTCTACGGAATGAACATAAGCCCATACGATCATGGAAACAGATTTAACGTAGATCCTCTGCGCCCGAGAAAGCTCCTTCTGCACAAGAGGGAGATAAGAAAGCTTATAGGATATACTACTCTTAAGGGACTTACTCTTGTCCCTTTGAGAATGTATATAAACGACAGAGGAATAGCGAAGATAGAGCTGGCTGTGGCAAAGGGAAAGAAGCAGTATGACAAGCGTCACGATATCGCCAAGAGAGATGCTGACCGCAGAATACAGCGGGCGGTCAGAAAAGAACAGTAAGGGAGAAGAAGAGATGCAGGATTTTTTAAACAAGCTGGGGAAAACAGCCGCGGCTGCCGCGGAAAAGGCGGGAGATAAAGCGGGAGAGCTTATTGAAGTGGGAAAGCTCAAATCAAAGATAAGCTCTGAAAAATCGGATATAGCTTCCGCTGAGAAAGAGATCGGCAGGTACTGCTACGATTTGTTTAAGAAGGGAAAGCTCAAGGATAAGACCATAAAAGAGCTTTGCGAAAGGATGGAAACATGCTATAATAACATAGAGGAGCTTGAAAAGCAGATCCGTGAGGAAAAAGCAAAAAATGATGACGATCCGACTATATAGGATCGTCTGAGAGCATGGGGATGTTTCTGGTTTCGACGGGGGTGTGGAAACCGGATAAGCGAGCCGTAGTCGCCAAGTCTACGTTAAAAGTGGCCGTTTAAATATAAACGCTAAAAAGAATAATAATTTCGCACCTGTAGCTATGGCTGCGTAGTCAGTCATAAGCTGTGCGTGTCAGCTTCCGTTTACCTGTAGGCGGAAGACCTGGCAACGATCATACAGGAAAACCTCATGTGAAAGCCCGGCAGCATGAGGGAACAACGGGATAGCTTGCTGTAAAGCCTGCTTTTGGGCGTTACGGAAAGCGAAGCTTTAAAACAGAAGCTGCGCTCGGAGAAAGTCCTGTGGAAATGCTTTCGGACATGGGTTCGACTCCCATCATCTCCACCACTAACCGGCCCGGAATTGATAAGTTCCGGGCCGGCTTTAATGAGAGAGGAACCAAACATCATAATGAACTGAAATGCTGATTCACAGTGCCCTGCCGGAACCTATTTCAAAATGGTATTTTACAATTCCCAAATCCAGCTTTGTATAAAAGCCTTTACCGCAAACTGCGCTGATTTTGTTGTCAGAAGATAATTCAAAGAAAAATTTCTGCTGATTCATTGCAGTCGGAGCAAGAAGCGCGGCCTCCATACCGTTAAAAAACCATTCCGGCATATTTTCTGTATAATTGCATACTGCCTGCAACGGTTTGTTTTTATGCGGTACGCCTTGTGTTTCGCCATAACCGAAGGCAATCAGACATATTTGTTTTTCTCCCTTGCAAATATCCGCTTTGCTTTTACCGTGAGTCATTGCCACCCAACAGCTGTTGAGCCCGAGCCCCTGTATTTTCAAAACAATTTTTTCACCATAATATCCTAATGTTTCAGACAGCTTCGGAGATTTTTTTCCTACGAGGGCAATATAGTTTTTTACTCCGGTAAATTTGCCATAATGTGCCATCATGGAGTCAAAACATTTTGGCTCATCATAAAAAATCTGAATATGTAATCCAGCTTCATTGTTGATTTCTTCAATTAATTCATCGAGTACAGCTCGCTGTTTTGGGTCAATCGCAGTATCCTTATATTGGCGGACACTATGACGCTGCTTCATTAATTCCAATATTTCTGACATAAAGCCACCTCCAATTTTGTTTTTATTCACCACTTCTGTCCGGCAATTCCCTTGAGATTTTCATGGCAAGCTGCAAGGTGGAAATCAGCTGTTCAAAGGCTTCCATTTCCGGGTCAAAATAATAATAATTCTTTGTTCCCTCTTTAC
>DVMP01000032.1 GCA_018714925.1 Candidatus Allocopromorpha excrementigallinarum | reverse complement strand
TTGGGGAAGATGTATTCTTATGCTGTTTATAGATGGAAGCAGCGATATGGCGGAAGATGTTCTGGATATTGCATACAGGTATCTTTTTACCATGAGTCTGGCTCTTATCGCCTTATACATTATAAATACCTACAGATATATAATAATGGCCCTTAATAAAATGACCGTGGTGATAATCTCAAGCGGGCTGGAGTTCGCGGGGCGTGTTTTTATGACCGTTTTTACTTTGACGGTCCTTGGAGTTTCAGGTGTTTATTTTATTGAAATAACAGCGTGGATAGGCTCAGGGGTTGTGCTCTTTATCGCTTATTACGCTATTATGAGAAAGTTACAAATAAATGAAGAAAGAAGGTAGAAAAATGGGTTTTGAAAGATATTCACCGACAAGAATTGTATTTGGCGCCGGAACGCTTAATAAGCTGAACGAGCAGCTTATGCCGGGGGAAAAAGCACTGCTGGTAATTTCAAACGGGAAATCAACTAAAGTAAACGGCTATCTCGACCGCTGCGTAAAACAGCTTGAAAAGGCGGGAGTCGAGTATGTGATCTTTGACCGAATAGAGGCCAACCCTCTTAACACAACTGTTATGCAAGGCGCAAAGAAAGCCAGGGAAACAGGATGTGATTTCATAGTGGCCCTGGGAGGAGGAAGCGTTATGGATGCGTCAAAGGCCATTGCCACCATGGTAACAAACGAGGGAACTCTCTGGGATTATATGACTGAGGGAACGGGTAAGAAAAAGCCGATTTCCAATACCCCTGCTCCTATAGTAGCCATAACTACAACGGCAGGTACGGGTTCAGAGGTTGACAGCGTAGCTGTAATCAGTAATAAGGAAACTGATGAAAAGATGGCCTTTGGGGGAATTGAATCTCTCAATCCGGTGCTCGCTATAGTAGATCCGGAGCTTATGACCTCAGTGCCGCCTAAATTTACAGCTTATCAAGGCTTCGACGCTCTGTTTCACAGTACAGAAGGATATATTTCGCGTATGAATAATCTTATGGGTGATATGCACGCAATTACAGCTATCAAAAATATAGGAAAGTACCTTTCCAGGGCTGTAAAAGATGGAAAGGATATGGAGTCCAGAGAAGGCGTAGCCTTTGCCAATACCCTGTCAGGCATGGTTATGGAGCTGAGCTCCTGTACGAGCGAGCACTCCATGGAGCATGCCATGTCCGCATATCACCATGAGCTGCCTCATGGAGCGGGTCTTATTATGCTCAGTGAGGCATATTACCAGTACTTTGCAGATAGACACGCCTGTGATGAAAGGATGATAGAGATGGCAAGGGCTCTGGGGAAGGAGGATGCAAAGGAAGCTCAGGATTTTGTTGATGCTCTCAGGGATCTTCAGAAGGCCTGTGGAGTTGACGGGCTTAAAATGTCGGATTTTGGAATCAAAGAAGATGAACTGGAAAAGATGGCTGAAAATGCCAGAGAAACTCTTCCCATACTTTTTGATTGTGATCCTGTGAGGATGAGTCATGAGGATTGTGTTGAGATTTTCAGGAAGGCCTATAAATAAAAGAAGATGATCAGGAAAGGAGATATATAAATGAAAAAAAGCAGTGAACTTTATAACAGAGCAAAAAAGGTAATGGTAGGCGGAGTCTGCGCAGGCGGCCGCTACAATCAGGTAAAGGAAGGACCTACAATTCTGGATCATGCCGAAGGAAGCAAAGTGTATGATGTGGATGGCAAGGAGTATATTGATTTTCACTGCGGATCCGGAGGAATACTTTTTGGCTGGAAGAATCCTCAGATAGAAGAAGCCATAAGAAAAGGAGTGGACAGAGGCTTTTTTATGAATTTTGATACAGAGGATACCGTTGAGATGGCAGAGCTATTTACAAAGCTGGTTCCGACTGCGGAAAAGATCAGGCTCACAAACTCAGGGACAGAAGCGACTCTTGCAGCCATAAGAATAGCCAGAGCATATACAGGGAAAAATCTGATCATAAAAATGGACGGACACTTCCATGGGATGCATGAAATGATCTGGTTCAATGACAAGTACGGCATGGATATTGATGAATATGGGGAAACCAGAGAGGTTGTTCCCGAGATAAAGGGATTTCCAAAAGGTGCTGAAGACAATGTGAGACTTATTGAATTTAATAATATAGAGGCTGTGAAGCATGTTTTCGCTAAATACAGAGGCGATATCGCAGCCATTATCATGGAGCCTGTAAGCTACGATCTGGGCTGTATGCCTTCAACAAAGGAATATATGCAGGAAGTAAGAAAGCTATGTGATAAGGAAGGAATCCTTCTCATCTACGATGAAGTGATCACAGGGCTCAGATTCAGACCGGGAAGCGCACAGATGTACTATGACGTAAAGCCTGACTTGTCAACCTTTGCGAAGGCTGTGGCTAACGGATTTTCCCTCGCGGTTATAGCAGGCAGAGCAGAGGTTATGGATATGTGCAATCCTCTTGGTCCTGTGGTAATAAGCGGGACGAGTACAGGAAACTTATTATCGGTGCTTGCCGCTAAAGAATGCCTTAAAATGGCCTCAGAACCGGGGTTTTATGATGATATTGAAAAAAAAGAGAAACTCTTGGAAGAAGGAGTCAATGATCTTTTCAGAAAACACGGAATCCCGGGACACATAAGAACGCAGGGAGCGCAGTTTGGACTGTATTTCGGATATGAGGATCCGCAGCTCGACTACAGGCTTCATGATACGGTGACGCATTTTGCGCCTGAAATGTACCCGAAATTTGTAAGGGAAGCACTTGAAGAGGGGCTTCACTTCTACTGTGGCGGAGCTCAGCCGTTTCCTCACCACTGCGGCTTTACTTCAATGCATACGGAAAAAGATTTGACGGTGGCTCTTGAAAAGATAGATAAAGTGTTCGCAAAGTTAAAATAATATTTTAAATCCGAGGGCTTTCTCTGAAAAGAAGGAGGTCCTCGGATTTTTGGAGTATTTAATTATGGATAAGGAATTGAAGGAAAAACTGAAGGTAAATACAGTAGTTTTTTTATGGATACTTTTATGCAATTTACTGGTGCAGCTTTTGC
>DVMP01000031.1 GCA_018714925.1 Candidatus Allocopromorpha excrementigallinarum | reverse complement strand
CCGAATAAGGATATATACTTCAAATCCAAATGGTCTCCCGCCAGCAGCTTACAGGAGACGTTTGGAACAACCGTTAACAGAAGCTGCGTAATTTTGTGGGTTTAAAGACTGCACAAATATTGACAACTCCAGTCTTTTCCTATGTCAGCCGACCCGAAGCAACAGAAAACGGCGAGTATGTTTCTGCCATCAACTGCTTAAAAGAGATTGCCTTGCAGCAGATGATACTGACGAAAAAGCAATACGGAAAAGATGACGGATATATCGCCTGGCACGGTTATCAAAGCTTCAAGCCCGGCGAAGTTACACCCGAACAGGCACATGAAATCGGTTTACAGTTGGCAAAGGAAATGTGGGGAGAACAGTATCAGATCATCGTCACTACCCACCTTGACAAAGACCATCTGCACAATCATTTCTGCTTCAATTCGGTTTCCTTCTTAGACGGCAGGAAATACAACTATTCCAAAACAGAGCAGAGAAAACTCCGTGAAGCATCCGACCGAATCTGCCGGGAGCACGGCTTGTCGGTTATCGAAAAACCGCATAAAGCACCATCAAGGCAGGTATGGCTGGATGAGAAAAGCGGCAGGCCGACAAGATACAATGTTTACCGTGAAGATGTAAAAGAAGCCATCAATTTCAGCCGCCGTCCCTACTATATGGAGGAGTATTTGCGGCGGAAAGGATATATTACCGACTTCACAGGAAAGCATTGGAAGATACGATTGCCGCAGTATGAGCATTTTACAAGGCTGGACACGCTGGATGAAAGATGGACGCCCGAACATATCCAAAGGACAATGGGTGCTTACGCTTCCTTCGGAAACCGCAGGGCGGCAATCACCTATCCGCCCCAAATGCCGAAGAGCCTGCGGGACTGGTTCAAGCCGTTTCAAAAGACGAGCCATATCTACCGGCTGTATCTGCACTACTGCTATCTGCTCGGCGTTCTCCCGAAGAAAACCACCTACCGCCCCACAAGCCCCTATCTCAAAGAGGATTTAAAAAAGCTGGAGGAGCTGTCCGAACAGGTGCGGTATATGAGCAAATACGGCATTGAAACCTTTGACGACCTGTATGCGGACAGGGAGAGATTGCAGGGTGAAATGGATAAACTGATCGCTTACCGCACCAAGCTGCAAAACAAGATCCGCCGAGCCTCACCAGCCGAAAAAGGAACGCTGCGGCAGGAAAAGTCGGGCGTTACGGAAAGGATAACAGAACTCAGAAAGCAGCTGAAGTTAAACAAAGGCATTGAGGAACGGTCGGTCAAAATTCAAGAAAAAACCGACCTACTTTATGCCAACGAATATAGGGCTAAGGAAGCCGAAGAGAACAGAAAATCACAGAGAAAGGAGCGTGACGCACGATGACGGACAGAGAAAGAGATTTGAAAGAAATCCTTGCAAGGTTAGAAAAACAGCGTCCTGAGATTGACAGGATTTTAAGCCGTCCTACTGTTATGGATACAAAAAGACCGGCAAAAAAACTCTGCCGCATTCCGCCGGATATGGACTTTACAGTAAAAGACGGTAACACGGAATATGAAGTAGCCGGTATGTTCAATCCTGACAGTGACGAATTTTTAATCAATACCATTATCCGGAAACTCGGATACAGATTCAGACAGGAACGATAGAAGTTATCGCTTTAAAGCGTTGAATTAAGACTTCGGATATGGTATACTGCAATTACGCAATATACTGTATCCGATTGTCGGAAAGGAGTTACTTTGAACAACAGACAATCAGAACAGAACAAAATCACCGCCCTCTACTGCCGGTTAAGTCAGGATGACGGGCGTGAGGGCGAGAGCAACAGTATCGTCAACCAAAAGGCGCTGTTAAAGGAATATGCGAGAAAGCACAGCTTCAAACATCTGCAATTTTTTGTCGATGACGGCTATTCCGGGACGAGCTTCGACCGTCCGTCTTTTCGGGAAATGGAACAGCTTATTGAAAGCGGCAAGGTGGGAACGGTTATCGTCAAGGATATGTCCCGGCTTGGCAGGAACTATTTGCAGGTCGGGATGTATACGGACATTGTTTTTCCCGAAAATGATGTGCGGTTTATCGCTGTCAACGACAATGTGGATTCCGCCGTACAGACGGAATTTGACATGACGCCGATCCGCAACTTCTGCAATGAGCTTTATGCCAGAGATACCGCCAAGAAAATCAAGTCCACCTTCCGAATGAAAGGCGAAAGTGGTAAGCACCTGACTACCAATCCGCCATTCGGATTCGTTAAGGATGCCGAAGATAAGGATAAGTGGCTGATCGACGAAGAAGCGGCGCAAACCGTGCGGTATATCTTCAAGCTGTGCTATGACGGACTTGGGCCTACGCAGATCGCTAAGAAGCTGAAAGTGGAAAAAGTGCTGACTCCAACGGCATACAAAACACAGAAGGATGGAAAACTGCTTCCTGCCGAGCCGTACAAGTGGGCGCAGAAAACCGTTGCAGGGATTTTAGAGAAACTGGAATATATCGGGCATACCGAAAACTTCAAGACAACCTCTAAGAATTACCGCAGCAAAAAGCGTGTGTGGAATGAAAAGGAAAACCGCCGGATATTTGAGGATACCCACCCTGCCATTGTTGACAGGCATATCTTTGAGACGGTACAGGAAATCCGCAAACACAAACGCCGCCCGACCGCAACAGGAAAAATCAGTATCTTTTCGGGCAAGGTATTCTGTGCGGACTGTGGAGCAAAACTGCACTACTGCACGGCAAACGCTTTCAAGGAAAATCAGGATTTTTTCGTCTGTGCCAACTATCGGAGCAATACAGGAACCTGCACCGGACATTATATCCGGGCAGTTACCCTGAACCGGCTCGTGTTTCGGCACATTCAGGGCGTGCTGTCCTATATCCAGCAGTTTGAAGCGTCCTTTGTCAAAAAGGAAATGGAAAAAGCCAATACAGAACGAAAATTATCCGTTGAAAAGGCACAGGTTGACATTGTGACGCTGAAGCGCCGTGATGAAGACTTGGACACGCTTTTCAAGCGAATCTATGAGGATATGGTGTCGGGCAGGCTATCGGCGGAGCGGTTTGACAAGCTTTCCTCCGAGTACGAAACAGAACAGCAGAATGTCAAAGCGGCAATCCTTGAATTACAGGAGCTGATTGACAGCGGCGAGCAGGAACAGCACGACCTTCAGCAGTTTCTGAGGAATGTACGCAAATACACCGATCCTGAGGAACTCACTGCGGAAATCCTGAACGATCTGGTTGACAGAATTGTGGTACACGCTCCCGACAAGAGCAGCGGTCACAGAAAACAGAAGATTGAGATTTACTACAAGGCTGCGGGCATTATCAATATTGCCGATGAGGACTGCGTTGCTCTCGACGGCAGACTCGGTATGCAAAACCGAAAGAAGAAAACAGCCTGACAACGCAAAGCGGCGGCACAGCCCTTCGGCTGCTCCGCCACCTTACATATTTACTTCGTTATCGCACCTCGGCTAAAAGGCTCTCTTCTTTTTTATTTACCTTTACTCTACTATTCTTCTTACGCTTACAATGCTTCCAACGCTCTTGGCGCTTGATACGCATATGCCCTTGGAAGGCGTCGCGGCATGGACGATTTTTCCTCCGCCGATGTATATTCCCACATGTCCCGAATAATAGATAATATCTCCGGCCTTTGCCTCGCTGTAGGAAACTCCCTTTCCTACGCTTCCCTGAGCCCCTGAGGTTCTCGGAAGAGATATTCCGAACTTGGCGAATACGCTCTGGGTAAAGCCGGAGCAGTCCGCTCCGTCAGTAAGGCTTGTACCTCCGGACTTATAAGGATTACCCACGAACTGAAGAGCATAGGCCGCTATTGAAGCGCCGTTGCCGCTGCCAAGGACCTCTCCGCCGTAGCCAGCCTTTACAGTGTCCTTAGGCCTCTCCTTTGTTCCCTTATATACCACCGTATCGCTGGATTCGTTGAGAACAGCCGTATCCACCACCTGTGAGGTGAGAACTGTTCCGTTTACGCTTATGACTTCATTGGTAACCAGCTGATCTCCCGAAGTCCCTTCGGTTTTTACCTCGCTTTCGCCCTTGTAGAGCTCTTCGCTTTCCTCATAAACGGTTTCGGATTTAAGCTCCTGCACGGATCCTACCTCCGCGTTTATGGTGACGCAGAAGAGAGGTTCCTCGGAGGCGTTCTCTTCTATAACATAGCTTACAGCGTCTTCTTCAGTCATTACCTCAGGAGCCTTTTCTCCTCTTGAGAGAGATTTTTCTTCAACGCTAAGCTTCTGATCTACAGTAACCGAATTTATCTGAGCCCCATCCGGAGAGTACTCATTTAAAACTGTTTCGATTACCTTTTCTCCCGTCTCGGCATCCTCTACGAGGAACAGCTCCTCGTCTCCCGCCTTGACAACATACGGATCCTCCACCTTGGTGCCGTCGGCATAAACCGCATAAGGCTTGGTAAGCTCCAGAACCGCTGCCAGAGAGGCGGCCGCAAGAACTGCGGCAAGAGCCAGGAGAAACAGCTTCTTGTGATTCTTTAAAACGGTAATCATAGATTCCCTTCCATTGCTGTAGCTTTTGGGTTTCAATTACAACGTACTGTTTATTATGCTTTGCTGAAGCACTCGTTAATTATACATTAATTTGCCTTATATTAAAACCTGCGGGTAAATATTTTCATATAATCTTCAAAGTAGCTTAAGTATAGATTTAATATACTTCACTTCAGGAAAGTCCATACTCCTGAGCCAGTTTTTTGAAGCCTTCCATTGAATTTACTATGGTTTCGTATGATACGCAGTAGGCCAGTCTCACATATCCCGGGCAGGCAAAGGCAGAACCGCCTACCATGAGAATATTGTACTTTTTTGCTGTATTGCAGAACTCGGCCTCATCCTCCACGGGAGATTTGAGAAACATGTAAAAAGCTCCTTCAGGCTTTACGCAGTCAAAGCCGCAGGCCTTCAGTCCCTCGTAGAGAGCCGTTCTGTTTCTGTCGTAATACTCAAGGTCCACCCTGGTGTCCACGCACCGTCCTATTATCTTCTGCTGAAGAGCCGGAGCGTTGACGCAGCCTATTATTCTGTTGGCGTTGGCCGCCGTGTCGAAAACGAGGCTGCTTTCCTCCAGATCAGGAGGTATAACCAGATACCCTATTCTCTCACCGGGAAGGGAAAGGGATTTGCTGTAGGAATAGGCCACTATTGTATTGTCATAGTATTTCGTTATGTAAGGCACCTCAGCCCCTCCATAGGCCAGCTCTCTGTAAGGCTCATCTGAAATTATAAATATGGTTCTGCCCAGCTCCTTCTGCTTTCTCTCCAGTATTGCGGCGATCTCCTTTATGGTTTCTTCCTTATATATGACTCCCGTAGGATTGTTTGGAGAATTGAGAAGAACAACTCTTGTCCTGCTTCCTATAAGCTTCTCAAAGGCTTCAAGATCGGGATAAAAGGTTTCTTTATCTGTAGGGGCCTGCACCACCCTTCCGTCGTAGTTGTCCACATACCAGTTGTACTCAAGAAAATAAGGGGCGAATATTATAACCTCTTCCCCCGGGTTGAGTATGGTTTTCAAAGCCACGTTGAGACCGCTGGCGGCTCCTACCGTCATGAGTATGTTCATATAGTCGAAGCTTGTGCCGAACCTTCTGTTGAGGGACTCTGCTATGGCCTCTCTCACATCCTCAAAGCCGGCGTTGCTCATATATCCGTGAAGAGCCACGGGATCCTCCGTCTGAAGCAGGTCTATAGCCGCTTCGGTAACCTCATGGGGAACGGGGGCGTCGGGATTTCCCAGGCTGAAATCGTATACGTTCTCAGCTCCGAACCTGGCCCTCATTTTATCTCCCTCTTCAAACATTGTTCTTATGGCGGAATTATTGGCCATAAGAGGTTTCATTTTTTCAGCTATCATAGAACATCTTCCTTTCAAATTCTTATCTGAGCGTCTCAGCCAGGGTTCTCACAAAGTCCTGAACATTGGTGACAATTCCCTTTGCCGCCAGACTGCCTCTGTCCGCCAGCTTGTTTACCGCAAACTCCGAGGTATCGACTATGTAGAAATACACCGGCCTTATTTTTCCGCTTTCCGTCACTCTGTAGGCGGGGGTCATATTTCCCGCCGCTATTGTATGAAGAACCGTCGCCATTCCTATGACGGTGGTTGACCTTCTTATATGACTCCTTATGGCGTCCTGACCTATGTAGGTATGCTCGTATACCTCCGGCAGAGGGCCGTCGTCTCTTATGGAGCCGTTGAGAAGAAGGGGAACCCTGTTTTTTATACAGCTGTATATTATTCCGTCCTTTATTCCCTCTCCTTCTATGAATTTTGGGATGGATCCGTAAAGATTCACCTTGTTTATAGTGTCAATGTGATTGTAGTGTCCGTTAAAGCGCGCCTTCTGAGTCTTTATGTCCTGTCCCAGGGCTGTTCCCAGAAGCCCCGCTTCAAGATCGTGGGTGGCGAGAGCGTTGCCCGCCAGAAGGGAATCCACATATCCCCTCTCTATAAGCAGGGAAAATGCCTCTCTGGCTCCCGCGTCAAAGGCGCAGGCCGGCCCGAGAATCCACGTTATATGGCCGTGCTCCTTTTCGTGTCTCAAAAGCTCACATAGGCTGTCATAATCATATGAAAAAGCCGTCTCACGGCTTCTGCTCTGTCTGAAGGAAAAGGAGTTGGCCTTTTCCTCCTCTTCGTCGGGAAACCTGAAGCATTTGTCATGGACGTATATTCCCTCCTCGCAGTTTTCCGTGCGTCCCAGGAATATAAGGTCTCCCTCCTTTATGTTCCTGAATTCCCTTACGGCTATTTCTCCTTCCTCATAGACGGCTACGCAGTCCATTCGCGAATCCGCCGGCAGAAGCCATTTTTTACCCACCTTAAAGTATTCGGGAAATATAGATGTGGCGTGAAACCCCTCCGGGGCCGTCATGTCTCCGGGAGCCGCCGCCAGTCTGGCCTCCGGCGCGTTTTCAAACAGTTCACCGCTGAAATCAGGTTCTATGTATTCTCCAAGTCTGAATGTCATTTTCTTTTCCTCTTTATATGTATTATATTTTCGCGTCCTTTACTGATTCAAACTCCTCTACTATTTCCTCCGACGGCTTTGTCAGCAGGCTGAAGATAATAATAGCCAGAGACGAGAAAATAAATCCCGGGATTATTTCATATATATCGAATATACCTCCCTCCAGATTGTACCACAGCAGATCCGCGACTCCTCCCGCTATCATTCCCGATATGGCTCCGGCCAGAGTCATCCTCTTCCAGAACAGGGAAAACAGAATAAGCGGGCCGAAGGTGGCTCCTATGCCTCCCCAGGCGCAGGATACGAGGCTGAATATGGAGCTTTCGGGATCAAGACCCAGAAAGATGGCTATTACCGATACAGCCACAACAGCCACACGGCTTACCCATACCAGCTGCCTGTCCTCGGGATTCTTTTTAAACAGGATAGCGAAAATATCCCTCGATACGGATGAAGCTGTAACCAGCAGCTGAGAGCTGGCGGTACTCATGGTGGCCGCGAGAATGGCGATAAGAAGTACTCCCGCCACTACAGGGTTAAAGAGGCGGTCTATCATCTCCATGTAAACCGTTTCTCCGTCGGCAAGATCAGGCAGGAAGGCCTTTCCCACAATTCCCACGCATACTGCCGCCGTAAGAGTGAGAATTACCCATACCATTGCCATTCTTCTCGAGGTCTTTATCATTTCCGAGTTTTCTATGGCCATAAATCTGACGAGAATGTGAGGCTGACCGAAGTAGCCGAGTCCCCAGCCCAGGGCGGAGGCCAGAAGAAGGCTGTCGATGCCTCCTCCCTCGGTGTGAGGGAAGAAATTCAGGGTTTCCTCAGTAAGGCGTGAAAGGCTTTCCGCCACAGCTGAAGGACCTCCCACATGAACGCATGCCACTATGGGCACAATGAGCAGAGCAAAAAACATAATGATGCCCTGGATGGTATCGGTC
The DNA here is from genome assembly GCA_018714925.1 of Candidatus Allocopromorpha excrementigallinarum. Classification (GTDB taxonomy): domain Bacteria; phylum Bacillota; class Clostridia; order Peptostreptococcales; family Anaerovoracaceae; genus Lentihominibacter; species Lentihominibacter excrementigallinarum. The sequence goes on along the minus strand of DVMP01000031.1, from coordinate 6,320 downwards.
CAGCAGACGGCCGTAAATCCGCCCATAGCCGTATAGGCAAGAACGATAACGGCTACAATAATCATTCCCAGAGTATAATCCATATCAAATACAGTGGTGAACAGCTTTCCTCCCGCCACCATCTGAGAAGAGGTGTATACGAGAAAAAATATGACCGTAAAGACTCCCGCCACCATTCTGAGAATGTGTTTTCTGTCTCTGAAGCGATTCTCGAAGAAATCCGGAAGAGTAATGGCGTTTCCCGCCACCTGAGTATATTTTCTCAGTCTTCTGGCGACAAACAGCCAGTTGAGATAGGTTCCCAGCGCCAGTCCCACCGCCGTCCAGATAGCTTCCGAGGTGCCCGCGAAAATTATGTAGGCCAGCCCCGGCAGCCCTGTAAGAAGCCAGCCGCTCATATCCGACGCCTGTGCCGACATGGCGACGGCAATAGGCGGAAGTTTCCTTCCGCCCAGAATGTATTCGGACATATCGTCCTCTTTATTATAGTATTTCATTCCTATGGCGACCATGACCCCCAGATAGATGACGAACACGGCGCCGATAATTATTGTGTCCATTGGACTTCCTCTCCTTGATACATGTCTTGGGGAAAAGGCCGACAGGCTGCCGCCGGCCGGCTATTTCCTTTTAATTCTGTCTGTTCCCATATATTCTCTAAGGGCCTCCGGTATAACTACAGAGCCGTCTTCCTGCTGGTAATTCTCCAGAATGGCCGCCACCGTTCTTCCTACAGCCAGTCCAGAGCCGTTGAGAGTGTGAACAAATTCAGGCTTGCCCTTTTCCGCGGGTCTGAACCTTATGTTTCCTCTTCTTGCCTGATAGCTTTCAAAATTGCTGCAGGAGGATATTTCCACATATCTTCCGTAGCTTGGCATCCATACTTCTATATCGTAGGTCATGGCGGCGGAAAATCCCAGGTCTCCTGTGGAAAGCCTTACTACTCTGTAAGGGATTTCCAGTCTCTGAAGAACCTTTTCGGCCGCTGCCGTAAGAGACTCCAGCTCCTCATAGGAGGTTTCCGGCTTAACGAATTTAACAAGCTCCACCTTGTTAAACTGATGCTGTCTTATGAGTCCTCTCGTATCTCTTCCCGCTGAGCCGGCTTCCTTTCTGAAGCACGGCGTATAGGCCGTATAATATACGGGCAGCTCTTCCTCGCTCATTATTTCGTTCATCCTCAGGTTTGTAAGGGGCACTTCAGCAGTAGGAATAAGGAAGAAATCCTTGGCGGGCACGTGGAACATATCATCCTCAAACTTGGGAAGCTGTCCTGTGCCTGTCATGGCGTCTCTGTTGGCCATAAAAGGCGGCAGGATCTCTTTGAAGCCGTTTTCCTCGGTATGGAGGTTGAGCATGAAATTGATAACGGATCTTTCCAGTCTTGCTCCCAGCCCCTTGTAAACGGTGAATCTCGTTCCTGTTATCTTGGCCGCTCTTTCAAAATCCAGTATGTCCAGATCAGTGCCTATATCCCAGTGAGCCTTTTCCTCAAAATCAAACTTTCTCGGTTCGCCCCATTTTCTCAGCTCCACGTTGGCGCTGTCGTCGGCGCCTTCCTGAACCTCCTTGTAAGGAGTGTTGGGAACGTTGAGAAGAGCATCCCTGAGCTTCGCTTCCACCTCGCTTACACGGCTGTCCAGCTCTTTTATTTCTTCGGAAAGCTTCTTCATTTCAGCCATCAGCTCGGAAGTGTCCTTTCCTTCCTTTTTCAGAGCCGGGATCTGTTTGGAGGAGACGCTCTGTCTGTTCTTCATCTTCTCAACCTGTGCCAGAAGCTCTCTTCTCTCCTTGTCGTACCGGAGAACCATATCTATGCCAAAGTCTCCCTGGCCTCTTGACTCCACAGCCTTTTTCACATTGTCAAAGTCTTCTCTTATTCTCTTTATATCCAACATCTCAGCTTCCTCCGTCAATTAAAATAGATTCTTTTTATATATTATGTACAGTGTACTCAATTCATCGACCTTTTTCTGCATTTCAATCTGAAGCTCTGAGGCTGTATCGTAATTTCCGCTGTCAAGGGCTCTCTTTATTCTCGTGAGAAGGCACAGCTCGTCGAGAGTATCTCTTCCCAGCTGATTCCTCAGCCTCTGGATTTTTTCCCAGTAGTGCCTGTCGTAGTCGACGCAGTCTATATCGCTGTGGGCCTTGCCGCAGTTTCTCACGAAATCCATAATATCGGGGATTATTCTGTTGTGCAGCTCTGTAGACCACTGCTGAAGCACCGCTTCTCTGTATGACTCAAGGGTAAGATCGCTCATTACCCCGTCTCTCTTGAATATTTCAAGCTTTTCCGGATACCGGTCAAAGGCTTTGATGTTCTCCCATACTGTCCTTGGAGCCTTGCCGAATATTCTGTCTCTCTCCGTCTGGGTATACTCCTCAAAGACGTCCCTTTCGCTTCTGTATACTCTGTCCTTTTCAAGGTAAAAGTCTTCTTCTCCGTAATCCTTTGAAAGGGAGGCTTCCAGCTGCTCAGGCCGCTTTTCATTTTCCAGGGCCTCCTTTATGCCGTCCAGCATGGCCATGTATGAGGCCGCCAGCACCAGGTATGTATTGCTCTTTGGGTTGGGAGATCTCAGCTCGAATCTTGTTGCCAGAGGGTTCCCCACCTCCCTTACGAGACCCACAAGCACGGTTCTGTTTCTCGAAGGCTTAAGCGCGCTGTGTCCCAGGGAGGTTACCGTACATACGGGCGCTTCATAACCGGGCTTCAGTCTGTTGAGGGAATCGTTGCTGGAATTTACAAACGGGTTCACCACATCGTAATTCTTCAGCAGTCCCATAAGGGCCCCGAAGCCTACGGAGCTCATAAACTGCTTTTCCGAATCGGAATGGGAAAACAGGTTTATTCTCCTTCCATCCTTCAGTCTGGCCGCGACTCCCATATGGGTATGCTCGCCGTTTCCCGCTACACCTTCCATAGGCTTTGCCATAAAGGTGACCTCAAGACCGTAGGTTCTGAATATATCTCTTACAACGTACTTTATATGGTTTTCATTATCCGCCGCCTGTATGGCGGAAGAGTATTTCCAGTCTATCTCAAGCTGCTCCATTACATGATCGTAATTTCCCGAGTTTCCCAGCTTCGCCTTTACTCCGCCAACCTCCTTGTGGCCCATTTCCATTTCAAAGCCGTATTTCTGAAGGACCAGCATGGTTTCCTCAAGGGCGGTTCTTACAGGACCTGTAGTCCTTTTCCAGTACTGCTCCTTGAGCATCTGCGCAGTGGAAAGCTGCTCTCTGTCCGCGTCGTCGTCGGGAGTCTTCACCCAGAACTCCAGCTCTGTAGCCGCCGTTATCACTATATCCTCGATATCATCGGGTCCGTCGGCGTCAAGATGGTCAAATACATAAGGATGCGCCTTCAGCAGGTCCATGAGATCCTTCTTGAAATTGGTTATGGCATCCCTCAGGATTACTCTGGATCCGACCCTCTCCGAATCATTATGCACAAGAGATGAAGGTATTCTCAGAGTTCCTACCGGAAGTCCCGTCTCAGGATCCCTGTAATTAAAATTATGGTCTATAAACCAGTTTACAGTAGTGTCGGGAATTATATCCACCTTGGCGTTATTGAGCTCCGCTATTTTAGGGAGCACTACGCTGGAGCCGTCAGTCTGAACTCCCGCAGCGTAAAATCCTTCGGGGTCCTTTAAAAACTCTTCCACAGGAATTTTTTCGTCTGTGTCATGTCCTCCTATATCTATTCCCACAAGAGAGACGAATTTTATTTCAGGGTGTCTGCCCAGAATTTCCCGAAGGTCTTCTCCCTCGTGTTTATCCGCCGGTATGGTAAACAGCATTTTATTCAGGTCATAAGATAACATTATTCCGCTTCCTCCATATTTTCCTCCGATCCGCCTGTTACAAAACAGTCCTGCAATCACTTCTATACACTAATACCCAAATCCCGCGCTAATTACGCGCAAAATAAGTCAGAACATTCTCGCCAAACCTTTAGGGAAGTCGAGAATGTCCTGAACAATACATCTTATTCACTTAACATGTTCAAATAGTTCTCCAGCTCGTCTAAATATCTGCCATACTCTGCCCAGTCACCGTTTTGCGATGCTTCCTGCGCGTTGCTGAAAGCTTCCTGGGCATTCTGGATAATCTCCGTCTGGCTTAAGGTATTCTCGCTTCCGCCCTCTGTCTGCTGCGACGCTCCGCTGTCCTGGCTCTCCTGAGCGCTTCCTTCCCCGAAGAGGGAATTGAGAGCTTCAGCCAGAGTAGGCTCGTAGGCTATTCTGTCTCCGTAGGCGACTATTACTCTCTTTACCTCAGGTATACTGGAGTTTGTCGCTTCCAGATATACCGGCTCTATATAGAGGAGAGAATCCTCTATAGGAACGACGAACATATTCCCTCTGCTGTAGTTTGAGCCTGATGAGTTCCACAGAGAGAACTCCTGAGATATCTCCGTATTCTGGTCTATCTGAGCCTCCACCTGCATAGGGCCGTAAACTGTTCTGCTCTTCGGCATCTGATAGAGCACCAGCTCGCCGTAATGCTCCCCGTCATTTCGCGCCACCATCAGACCCATAAGGTTGTTCTTATCCTTTGGCGTAAACGGTATGGAGTTTACGAATTCCGCGCTTTCCTCTCCAGGCAGCTTCATTATATAGTAGTTAGGCGTCATAGCCTGTTCCTCCATGCCGTATATCTCGTTTGAGATTTCCCACAGGTCCTCATTCTGATAGAATACCTTCACATCGTTCATGTGATATCTCTGATACACCTGTGCCTGTATGTTAAGCAGAGTGCTTGGATATCTTATATGTGCGCGTATTGCCTCCGGCATTTCATCCATATCCTTAAAGAGGTCAGGATATATCTTCTTGAAGGTCTGCGCCATAGGGTCCGTATCGTCTACTATATAGTAATCTGTTGTTCCGTTATAGGCGTCTATTACCACCTTCACCGAGTTTCTTATATAGTTGGTGCCGCTGTTCTGGCTGTACGGCTCTGAATAAGGATACATATCCGTATGGGTATAGGCGTCTATTATCCAGAAGAGCTTGCCGTCGACAGTCACCATATAAGGATCGTTGTCATACTCCAGATAAGGCATTATTTCCTGCACCCTGGCTGAAATGTTTCTGTTGATGAGTATCTTGGAATCGCTGTTTACATTGCTGGATACAAGGAGGTTCACGCTTCTTTCCTTAACCGAGAACATCAGCTTGTTCAGAAGGTTAAGCCTTATTCCGGCATCTCCCTCATACTGAGTGTACTTGTTGCTGTTTCCGTCAGGGTAATCGAACTCATCTTCGGAGGTATTTACCAAAACGTAATCATTGGTCAGCTCACCGTAGTAAATTTCAGGTCTGGTTATGCCAATTTCCTCCGCAGTGGATTCCGGAGGAATACCTCCTATGAGCACGTCAGGCTGTCCGCTGGCGGTTATCTTATCCACTCTGGAAAGGGTCACTCCGTACCCGTGAGTATACTTGAGATGTCTGTTGAGCCAGGTATCGCTGATCTTTTCCTCGTCAATTTCTCTCGGCGAAAGGAATGTCTGAGTATATTCGCCGTTAATCATATATCTGTCCACATCCACATCGTTAAAGGTGTAGTACTGCCTTATACTCTGTGTCTGATTGTAGAAGGTCTGAGTAGGCGAGTAATCGTTGATTCTTATGTTGGATATGGTTTCGTCGTTATTGGCTATATCCTCGCTTGTAAGATCCTGGCTTGCGGCAAAATCCTTCATGTCCACTCTGCTCAGGCCGTATGCCTGCTGAGTGTACTCTATGTTTCTTTCCAGGTATTTGCTTTCTTTGTTTATTTCATCGGGGTTTACCACAAGATTCTGAACGATAAGCCCCGCGGCCATTCCCGCGATACCCACGGCCACCATTAATATAGGCGCGATTACCGCCGGTTTTATCTTTCTCTTCGATATGCCGTATGCAAAGCCCGCTGCCGCTATGAGGGAAAGAACCATTATTATTCTGTACTCCCACAGGGTTACGTTCACATCCGTGAAGCCCGCTCCGTGAACAGCGCCTGTGCTGCCGAAAAGAAGACTGTACTGCTTAAGGAAGAAATTTACTCCCACCATGATGAAAAACAGCACTCCCACAATTATAAGCTGCTTTTCGGCTATGGATATGAGCATCTTGAAATTATTGTTGTCAAACTGCTTTTTAGCCGCCTTCGGTCTGCTGTTAAATCCCGACTTTCCTCCTGCAAAGGACTGGGCGAATTTGCCGAACATATCGTTTATGTTGTCAAATCCTCCTCTGCCGTGACCGTTATGACCAAAGCCGCCTTCCGCGGCATCCTCTTCCGCGTATTCTCCTCCGCCGCTG
>DVMP01000030.1 GCA_018714925.1 Candidatus Allocopromorpha excrementigallinarum | reverse complement strand
TCAGATAAAAACCGCAAATGTAAAGGAGGAGATAGCTCTGTCTTTAAAGTGTTAATTTGTTAAATAACTAACTATTGGCACGGAGCTTGCGCTATTTTTTGGAGGAGAAGGGAATATTGTGTTTTTTATTTTGTTGTAATTATCAATCAGAGAATTAGGAAAGGAAATAACAAAACATTATGGGCAATGAAAATAACAACTTAGAGCGGGCATCCCTTGCGAAAACCCTGGGAAGAGGAGATATATGGGCCTTTGCCTTCGGCTCTATTGTAGGCTGGGGCTGGATTATGCTGGCTGGAGGCTGGGTAACGTCAGCGGGAACAGTGGGGGCTATAATAGCCTTCGCCATAGCTATTGTATTCTGCTGTATAATCGGTATGGCCTTTGCCGAGCTTTCACCGATGCTTCCTCAGGCGGGAGGCGTACTCATATATGCCTACAGAGCGGGAGGATATAAATTCGGCTGGTTTGCGGCATGGGCCATGTGCTTTGCCTATGTGGCTGTAGCCGCGTGGGAAGGCCCCGCCTTCGGCACGGCGGTGGAGTATCTTATTCCCATGCCTGACACAGGGGCCCTCTACTCTATACAGGGCTACGATGTGGAGCTTCCATGGCTGCTTATATCAATAGCAGGAACTCTCTTTACTGTAATCTGCAACTGGAGAGGAATGAAGACTATGGCTGTTTTCAATACCATAGCATGTATCGCGCTGGTTGCGGGAGGACTTATATACTTTGGCGGAGGCGTTACCCTGGGAGAAATAGCCAACGCCATGCCGGCGATAAAGGACGGCTGGAGCGGTATAATCGTAGTGCTCATGGCCGCGCCGGCAATGTTTGTGGGATTTGACGTAATTCCTCAGTCTGTTGAGGAGATGAAGATACCTCTTAAGCAGGTAGGGAAGATGGTAATCTTTGCCATAATCCTGGGCGGAATATGGTATATGATGATGATTCTCGGTTCAGCCTTCGGAGCTCCGGCGGAGTTCAGGGACAACGCGGCGATTCCTGTAGCCGACATAGCCACCTACTGTATGGGATCAAAGGTGTTCGGCTCAATAGTTATTATCGCCGGCATAGGAGGCATACTTACAAGCTGGAACGCCATGTACGTAGGCGCTACGAGAATAATATTCTCAATGGCCAGAGCCAAGATGCTGCCTCCTGTTTTTGGAAAGCTTCATCCTAAATACAAGTCGCCGACAGCGGCTCTTACTCTGGTGGGAGTTTTAGGCATAGCTGCTGTGTTCCTGGGAAGCAACGCTCTCGGATGGTTTGTGGATGCCAGCTCCTTCGGCACCGTGGTGGCGTACCTGTGCGCGGCTGTAGCCTTCTTTGTTCTCAAGTTTAAGGAGCCTGAGCTTGAGAGACCTTTCAGAGCGCCTCTTGGGAAATTCATGGGAGTACTGGCTATTCTGGCCGGAATAGCCTTTGTGTGCATGTATCTTCCGTTCAGCCCTTCAGGCGGTCTGGGATATATGGAGTGGATAATGGTTGCCATCTGGACTGTTATAGGTATAATTCTTGCCGTAGCCGTTCGCTTCAGCGACTATTCGAAGATCAGCGCCGCTGAAAGAGAGGTTCTTATATACGGGGAAACCTATGCGAGAAAGGACCTAAAGTAAAATCCTCTTAATGAAAGGGGATTAACAGATGGGTTAACAGATATAAAAGAATCCTGTAAAAATGCGGCCCGGGAGGGCGGCCGAAAATATGAGGAGGTAGTCTTTATGGATTATCAAAGGGATATTATTACCATGGCAGTAGTGAACTTCAGGGTAAAAGCTGGAGATAAGGAAGCGAATCTCAGCAGAATAGCCGATATGTCACGGGCTGCCGCAAAAAGGGGCGCGGATATGATACTGTTTCCTGAGATGTGTCTTATGGGATACGACTATTTCACAGATGAAAGCATCCCGAGAGAGGAAAAGCTCAGGGTGACGGAAACGGTAGAAGGTCCCTCAACAAAACGAATAGAAAAGGTTGCCAAAGAAGAAGGCATATATATTATCTTCGGAATGTCGGAAAAAAAAGAAGAAAACGCGGACAAGATATACAATTCAGCGGTAGTGCTGGGACCTGAAGGCTTTATTGGATCATATCAGAAAATACATCCATTCGGATCGGAAAATCTCTGGTGCGCCAAGGGAAAGGATCCTTTCATGTTTGATACCGAATGGGGACCTGTTTCCATAGGAATCTGCTACGATAATTATCAGTTCCCCGAGCTTCTTAGGTATTACGTGTGGAAGGGTTCAAGGCTTCATCTGAACCCGACGGCTGTAATTGAAGAAAGGCCCAATGAGGGCAGCCGTCACGCCTTTGTAAGATGCTACGCGCCTCATCTGGAGTACGGCGTTCTTTCCAGCTCGGTATATATTGCCAGCTCCAATATGACAGGCTATGATATGGACAGCTATTTTGCCGGAGGCAGCATGGTAATAGGTCCTAAAACCAATGCCTTTGACGAAGTGGAGGTTACCACATACATAGGCGACAGAAACGATTATCAGGCAAAGATGTTCATAGGAACTCTTGATCTTTCTCTGGCGGTACTCCACCAGTGTGAGGATAATCCTTACGGAGGCGGACCGGATTACAGACCGGAAATATATAAAAAGCTTTTTGATGAAATAGGCTGATTGCGGGATGTTTTAATATGGAGGTGTTTAAATGAGCAATTCTAACGGAAACGGTTCCCAGACAGCGGAACTGAGCAGAGTTATGAATTTAAGATCCTTGATCTTTTACGGAGTGGCATTTGTAATTCCACTGGCGTTCTTCACTACCTATGGTATTGTAACAAATACCACTCACGGTCATGTTTCCATGACATATGTTGTGGCGACTCTGTGCATGGTGTTTACCGCCTACAGCTACTGCAGAATGGTAAAGGCTTTTCCCAAATCAGGTTCGGTGTATACCTACGCCACAGAGACATTTAATCCTTACATAGGATTTATAGCGGGCTGGACAATAGTTCTCGGATACATGTTCCTGCCTATGCTTAACTATCTGGCCTCGGCTACCTTTATGGAGGCGGCTCTTCCGGGAGTGCCCATGTGGGTATGGATTGTTCTGTTTACGGTAATTGTAACTGGAGCCAATCTGCTGGGCCTTAAGGTTGCTGATATGTTCAACAACGTAGTTGTTATTATACAGCTGATATTCCTTGTGATACTTTTGATAATGACCGTAAGATTTATTACCGGACATGATCTTGCTATAAATCTCGACGCCTTTTACAATTCGGAGGAGTTTCACAATATAGGCGGAGTAAGCGGTATCGCGGCGGGAGCTACCATCGTATGTCTCGCTTATCTGGGATTTGACGGCATAGCTACCCTTGGTGAAGAAGCCATAAATCCGAAGAAGAATATTCCGAGAGCAATAATGATAACCTGCGTCGGCCTCGGCTCAATGTACGTTATATTCACTTATCTGCTTCAGGCCGCGTGGCCTACGGCATGGAATGAAATTCAGGACATAGACGGAGGAGCTGTAGAGGTTATAGCTCACGTGGCTAATACGGGCATGAGCTACTTCTTTATAGCCGCCTACGTTGTAGGCTGCATAGCGGCGTCTATCAGCGCGGTGGCTTCGGCCTCAAGGGTTCTTTACGGTATGGGAAGGGACGGACTTCTGCCTAAAAAATGCTTCGGATATATTAATCCGAGATTTCACGTTCCTTCATATAACATCCTTATAATGGGGACCTTCGGACTTACCGCTCTGTTCTTCTCCCTTACAATAGCGTCCTGCCTCATTAACTTCGGCGCTCTGCTGGGATTTCCTTTGTAAATCTCTCGGTAATAGGACACTATTATGTGAAAAACAAGAACAGGACCGCCGGAGACTTTTTCAGACATCTGCTCCTTCCTCTCATAGGAGCCGTATATACCATGTACATGCTTATAAACCTGAGCGGCACGTCTATAATATACGGAA
>DVMP01000029.1 GCA_018714925.1 Candidatus Allocopromorpha excrementigallinarum | reverse complement strand
AGAGCATCATCAGGGACATCAGTATTCCCATTACATAGGAAAACATGGACGTAAGCTCACCCGTGGTAAGATCTCCTATTACTATATACTGCGCTCCGAACCATGAGAGGCAGAGTATGCTTCCGTATACGACAAACATCATCACGGGAGTATTGGCCGCAATAAGTCCCTCGGCCTTAACGAAAAGCCTGTAGAGATTCTGAGCCGCCTTTCCGAACTTTTCCTTTTCATAATCCTCTCTTACAAAGGCCTTTACCACACGTATGGCTGAAACGTTTTCCTGAACGCTGGCGTTAAGATCATCGTACCTTTTAAAAACAAGATCAAATATCTTAACAGTTTTCACCATGAGTATGCTCAGAGCTGCGGCCAGCACACCTATGGCTATGAGGAAAATGAGACTCAGCTCCACATTAATAAAAAAGCACATCCCCATGCTGCATATAAGCATGAGAGGCGCCCTTACAGCTATTCTCAGTATCATCATGTAGGCGTTCTGTACATTGGTGACGTCAGTAGTCATTCTCGTTATCAGTCCCGCTGTACTGAACTTGTCTATATTGGAGAAGGAAAAGGTCTGTATGTTTTCATACATTCCTTCTCTCAGGTTACAGGCGAATCCCGCCGAGGCCAGAGCCGCATACCGTCCCGCGGCGGCTCCGAACACCAGACTGAGAAAGGCCATAACCAGCATGAGCAGTCCGTAAAGGTATATCTTCTGCATATTCCCCGCCTCTATTCCCTGGTCTATAATAGCGGCGGTTATAAATGGAATGAGTACCTCCATGAATACTTCCAAAGCCGTAAATAAAGGCGTAAGCAGGGATGCCTTCTTGTATTGCTTTATCTGACTTAAAAATGTCTTTACCAATTTCGCTTCCTCCTTTACTACAATATTTTACCTTTTTTATTTTACTACTTTTTTCTTGCTTGTGAATTCAAAAAATGTTATCATTAATAAAAAGTATTTATCAATCAACGCAGACAGAATAAAGGAGAGCATTGCCATGAACACCTTTCAGCTCAGCTGTTTTCTCGCCGTCTCCGAAACCCTCAATTTCGCCAAGGCCGCGGAGCTTCTCAGCATAACTCAGCCGGCCGTCACCCATCAGATTCGATCTCTTGAGACTGAGCTCAATACAAAGCTCTTTAAAAGAACCACACGAACCGTTGAGCTTACCCATGAGGGCAGTCTTTTCATAAACGACGCCAGAAGCATGATAAACATAGCAAGAAGAGCCAAGCAGAGATTCAGCAGTCCCTCGGAGGAAAATATAAAGGTCTTTTCCGTGGGGAGCCACAATCACTCCCATCTTTTCATGCTGTCGGACACATTGAAAGAAATGGCCAGGGAACACAGCGGACTTCATCCTCAGCTTAAGGTGGTGCCCTTTCAGTTTCTCTACAGGCTTCTTGAGGAGGAGGATGTTGACGTTATAATAGGATTTAAGGAGACTGATATGAAAGCAGCCCCTTATATCTATAAGGAGCTGGCAAAGGTTCCCTTCGTATGTATATGCTCACGCGATAAGGCCGCCTCGGAGCTGTCCGTCGCCTCTCCGGAAATGCTGAAAAATGAACGAATGATATTGTTCAGACCTCCCGGCACCTCATCGGTGGTTAACCAGGTTCAGAGACAGTTCGCAGGCGAACGGCCCCTTTCCGACATTTTTTTCTGTGAGTCCGTTGAGGAGAGCATTGTTCTGGTACAGGCAGGCTTGGGCATAGCTGTAATGCCGGATCTTTATCTTCCTCCCGAGTATCCTCTGGCCAGAATCCCTCTGGAGAAAACAGAGCCCGCCTCCTTCGGAGCCTGTTACAAAACCCTAAAGGGAAATCCCCTTCTTAAAAGCTTTTTATCAGCCGCCGACAGAATTATTGTCAGTCATGACATATAAAGCCGCCTCCCAGCACCAGATCGTCTTTATAAAAAACCACTGACTGTCCCGGAGTGGCAGCCCGCTGAGGCCGGCTGAACACTGTTTCTATTCTTCCATCTCCCGCGTCCCTTATAACAGCTTCCGCGGGAGGAGCCGCATACCTTATTTTCGCCTTTACACTGATGCCGTTTAGGCCTCTTTCCTCAAGGCTCGCTCCTTTTATGCCCTCTATAATATTGTTTTCAGAGAGGATTTTTGTGGAAAAAAGCTCCCCGCTGTCTCCCAGCACCACTTTGTTTTCTACGGGATCTATTCTCACCACAAAGGCCGGCCTTCCCAAAGCGATGCCAAGGCCCTTTCTCTGACCTATGGTATAGCCGCCTATACCTCTGTGGGTTCCCAGTATGTTTCCCCCGGTATCCACAAAGTCTCCCGGCGGGAATACGATTCCTCTCTCCTCGAGAAAGTCCCTGTAATCTCTGCCCTTTTCTATAAAGCAGATTTCCTGGCTGTCCTTTTCTCCCCAGTTGTCCATAAGGTTTGTCCTGGCTATATGGCGCGCCTCTTCCTTGTTTTCCGCCATGCTGAGAGGCAGAATAAGCCTTGAAATTACAGACTGCTCCAGTCTGTACAGCATGTACGACTGATCCTTCTTATCGCTTGCAGCCCTCTTTACGTACCACATACCCTTTTCCCCATGGAAAAAGGTGTCCGCGTAATGTCCAGTGGCTATGTAGTAAGCCCCTTCTCTGTCGGCGGCCTCCATCAGAGTCCTGAATTTAACCGCAGGATTGCATACTATACATGGATTGGGTGTTCTCCCGTTGAGGTAATCCCGGCAGAAGGGCTCTATCACGGCTTTCTCAAAGAGGCGGCTCACATCCTCCAATATAAGCCTTATGCCCAGCTGCTCCGCGGCCCTTTCCGCCTTCTTCCTTTCCTTTGTCCTTTCACCTGCCGGACTTCCCTTAATATCGAAAAAGAGGCCTGTTACCTCATAGCCTCTTTCTTTGAGAAGCAAAGCGGCGGCAGTGCTGTCCACTCCGCCGCTCAGCCCCAGTATTACCTTTTTATTCTTCCTCGGGTATGTCATGATGATCCTCTTCCGCGTCAGGGTCAAAGCCTTCGAGACCCTTGTATGTCTTGTTGTTTTTCTGAGCATAGTCGTAAATAGCCGCCTTTATGGCGTGCTCCGCCAGAACAGAGCAGTGTATTTTAACGGGAGGAAGTCCGCCCAGCTCCTCTACTATTTTTTTATTGGAAAGCTCCAGAGCGTCTTCCACGCTCATGCCTATTATCATATCCGTGGCCATGCTTGAGGAGGCTATGGCGCTGCCGCAGCCGAAGGTTTTAAACTTGGCGTCCGTTATCTTCTCATTTTCATCAACGTTTATTGATATCTGCATCATGTCTCCGCATACAGGGCTCCCGTAGGTGCCTATTCCGTCGGGATTATCTATAACTCCCACGTTATGAGGATTCATGAAATGCTCCATTACCTTGTCGTTATATAATGCCATGGTGTCACCATCCTTCCTGTCCCGTAACAGGAGACAGCTCTCTCAATCTCTGAACCGTCTTTGTCAGGACCTCTACTGTATAATCTATATCTTCCTTAGTGGTAAAATCTCCTACTGTAAATCTCACGGTACCGTTCATCTTTGTTATGGAAATCCCTATAGCCTCCAGCACGTGTGACGGCGCCAGAGATTTTGAGGAGCAGGCCGAGCCTGTGGATACGCTTATTCCGTTTCCGTCAAGCATAAGGAGTATTGCCTCTCCCTCAATATAGTCAAAGGATACGTTAAGGTTGCCCGGATGTCTTTTTTCCCTTGATCCGTTAAGCTGCACCCCTGAAATATTCTTTTCTATTTCCTGCCAGAAGTAGTCCCGCAGCCCTTCCGAATGCTTTATATGGCTGTCCAGATTTTCCATGGCCAGCTCAGCCGCCTTTCCAAAGCCCACTATACCGGCGGTATTCTCCGTTCCCGCTCTCTTCTTATTTTCCTGAGCGCCTCCGTGCATAAAGCTGGAAAGACGAACTCCCTTTCTTATATAAAGAGCTCCGACTCCCTTGGGACCGTATATTTTATGAGCTGACATGGAAAGGAAATCAACGCCCATCTCTTTTACGTCTATGGGCATGTTCCCCAGGGCCTGTACAGCGTCGGTATGGAAAAGAACTCCCCTTTCCTTTGCCGCGGCCGCCAGCTCCTTTATTGGCTGTATGGTGCCTATCTCGTTGTTTACGGTCATTATGCTCACCAGGACGGTATCGTCTCTTATGGCTTTTTTCAGAGTCTCCGGATTCACAAAGCCGTCTCCGTCCACATCCAGATATGTCACCTCAAAGCCGTGCTTTTCAAGATACTCGCATGTATGAAGTATGGCGTGATGCTCTATCCTGCTGGTAACAATATGCTTTCCCCTGTTTTTCAGACTGTCCGCTGCTCCCTCCAGCACCCAGTTGTCCGCCTCTGTTCCGCAGGAGGTGAAAAAAATCTCCTTTGGATCGGCATTTATAAGATCCGCCACCCTTTTTCTGGCGAGATCCAGCCCCTTTTTGGCTTCAAGACCGGGGCCGTAGAGGCTTGAAGGATTACCGAAGATCTGTCCGTAGTAGGGGATCATCTCCTTTACTACCTCCTCCTTTACGGGAGTGGTGGCGGAATAATCCAAATAAACCTGTTTC